>JAJRZI010000074.1 GCA_024275295.1 Gammaproteobacteria bacterium
CTCGCACCTACTATTACCAGGCCATAGATAGCTTTAAGGAGTGGCAAAAAATTTACAACAGCAGTGACCCGCTGCAAACCATTAAAGATCACGTTGAAGATAAAACAGTTCTAGTGGATCGCCGCAATCGGTTTCTCGACCACCTTATTTCACGTTTTGCCGAGCAGTTTTCTGAGTTTGCCAATATTATGCACTCCTCCTTCAACAGCAGCCCGGAGATGCTGGCAGCGTATAAGTGCAATTTTATTAACAGTTATCCCACCATAAGCAGTGAACGTGGACTGGCCTATAACTATACGCTGTCCGGCTCTGCTGATATCTGGAACAGTAATAACATCTCGGGTCTGGAGAAACGTCTTGCTAAATTGCTGGGCATTTCTGATTCAACACGGCGCAACCTCAGTGATGTCAATTACGACATCTATGTAGAGATCGACACCACGCCAGGGGATGAGTTTCGCTTTAGAATTCGCGATAAACTCGATGGCAGTATACTGCTCAGCAGCAGCAGACACTATGCAACCAAACTCGAAGCAAAGGCCAAAATGCGCATCGCAATCCTGGCCGGCTCACAGCCCTCCAGCTACTCTCGTAAGATAGCATCCAGCGGGAAGTTTTACTTTAATGTAATGGACACAACAGGTGAAATAGTCGCAAGGCGCATTGAGTATTTCGACACTGAAGAGGAGATGGAGGAGGCCATCACTGAAGTGATGCATTACCTGCAGATCAACTACACCGAAGAGGGTATGTATTTAATTGAGAATATTCTCCTGCGCCCCGAGGAGAGAGGAGACCCCTTCTTGCCCATCTGTGTTAATACCGAATATCAAGATTGCGCCGATGCCGACCCCTACTCCTATCGCATCCATATTATCTTGCCGGCCTACGGCATCCGTTTCAGCAATATGGACTTTCACAATTATGCCGAACAGGTAATTCGTGCCGAGGTGCCCGCCCATATATTGCCAAAAATCTGTTGGATTGATAAAGACGATATGGTGATTTTAGAAAGGCTTTATCTGGAATGGCTAAAACTTAAGTGTGGAAAAACAAAAGCCAAAAGAAGACTGAAACTAAGGCGGTTTATTAGAACTCTGTATAGAGTAAAAAATGTATACCCAACTGAGCGTTTGCATGAATGCAGTGGCGACGAGACACAAACAAAATTTGTCATTGGCCGCAAAGCGCTTGGTTCATTTGATTCTTTAAGCAGTACCGATCACAAAAGAGGGCAAGGAACATGACCACCCTATTTAACAGCCTCACAGAAATATCTGACGGCTACACCATATTTGAGAAGGACCAGGTTCTCACTGAAGCACAGCTTAATAGCGTCTCTCAATATCTTGATGATCATGATCGCTTAACTCGCATCAGTTTAGTGGGGGTCGGCATCGTCTGCGGTTTACATGCAACACATTCTGGCGCAACCATCACCTTAAGCAAGGGCGTGGGTATAACTACTGATGGAGATCTGCTAAGGGTCGATACAGCCACTCGCTACAACAAATTCAGACTCTACGACAACCAGTCCCCGAAATATCCTCCACTCTATACTGACAGCAGCAACATGCTGACCGTTTACGAGTTGCTAAGAGAGGGTGATACTCATCCATTAGCCAGCAACCTTAACCAATTCAACAGTAGTACCGGCTCATTATTATCAAATATGGTAGCACTGTTACTAATGGAGAGCTACATTAAGAACAGCAATCTTTGCACCGGCACAGATTGTGATAACCGGGGGCGTGACTATGTAAGCAAACCTCGCCTGCTATTGGTAGAAAAATCCTCTGTGGGGCAGTTGCTACCAACAATACATACCACCGATAGTGCAGCACGGAATTTAAGCCCGATTGTTTCCCAACGGGTGAAAATTTCCAGCAACCTCACGACCCAGGCACAGCTCACCAATAGATACCACAGTGCATGTGAAACCATGCACACAAGAATCAGCAATGAGCTGCCAAAAGTCTGGGGGAACCTCTCCTTTTTACTGCAGGAAAAATTTTCCAGCAATCCATCAGCAGCATGGTTAACAAAGTTAAATACCATTCGCTCCGGTTTTTCATCGAATAATAGACATATCCAATACTATTACGACTTTTTGAACGATGTAATAGAAACCTGGAATGAGATGCACAGCCTGTTATTTGGCGAGACCGCCTGGTGTTGTCCAGACATTAATGGCTTTCCCAAGCATCTGTTGCTTGGCAATTTGGTGCCAAGCGGCAATAACATCAGCAATGAAAATCGGTTGGGGTTTTACCCCTCAAAAGCCATAGATCGCGGAGTGCGTTTACAAGAGGTGCAGTTTTTGGTGCAGAAGATTGATGCACTTATTAAAAACTTCTCTCCAGCAGCTTCCAGTGGCACAACAGCAACCATTATAGTAACACCAAGCCACACTGCACAACAGACATTACAGGACCGGGCAATACCCTATTACTATCAGATCGACTCAACCATACCGATTCATAAGCACTGGAATTTCAGACTACAACAGCAGGGGATGAGCGCCTATAACTACTCCTATCATGCCAGCAGTTACAGTGCCAGGGGCGCAGCCGCAAGCCCTCTTGACAGCAACATCAACGGTAACAACTTCTTCCGCATAGAAGGCCATATTGGTCAGAGCGTAACCAGTGCATTAAACACAATAGAGAACAGCATTGAAAACCAGAACCTGCCTTTTACTGTCTGTTCACTGCTGCTCGGCACCAATAAAGATAATATTCCCAATAAAAAAGGCGCAGGCTATACCGACCTGCACCGCTTTCACTATCTGTTGCGCCAGGATACAGTACACAGGCTGGATGAAGTAACAGAGTTCAGCCAGGTTTTTAAAAGCAACATTGACCAAGCGGTTGATAGTGGCACGATAAAAAACGATGTCACTGGCAATGATGGCATTACTGTAAACACCATCACCGCAGATAAGAATTCAACTGTCACCAGCAAAGCTACAGCGGCAAAAGGCAAGTTAAATACCAGTTACATGAATTATGTCAGTGATTCATCATGGATGTCCGACATTGGTGACACTATGGTTGCCGCAGGGCAATTTAAGGCTGATTTAGGTAAGGTTATCTCCACCTCCTATGTTACATCCTTTGATCACCTTATAGGGAATATGACCCTCAATTGGCTACCCTGGCTAGACGGAATAATTCTTGACAAAGATGATAAAGCCGACAAGAGAAAACTATTCCACAACTTCGCCAAAGAACATCCTGGCTTAGAGCATACCGGCGGAGTCGTTCGCGGGGGCACCTTTGTGCTGGTGCATAATGACGAGGGAACCGTCATTGCCGACTTTATGCTCTCCCACTATGTCAAAGAGACCGTGGAAGAGCCCGCTGAAGAGCCACCACTCATGAAACCAGCCATTCCAAAAGACAACATCGTCAATGGCGGCATTCGCATTACTCCATCTTGGGATAACTACATTGCAGATAAACTTAATATCTTTAAAGGTTCCATTGATGAAGAGTGGGTCAGTAAATTCAATATTTACGATGCCTATGCTGACGCATTTAAAGATTCTGTTCAACTCTGGCAAAGCAGTTGGCAAGATAGTGTGGCTGGTAGCAATGTCAGTGCAGGCTCTGATATTGGTTATGATGATTCCCTATTGGGCACTATCACGAATCGAGCCAATAATGGAACCACGCTCATTAAACTTTTAGAAGATAAATTGAGTGACAACTCACTACCACCCGATGAAAAAGAGTTCTACAAAAAAGAGCTTGCGCAGTCACAAGACAATTTAGCCAAAGACATCGAAAGTATTGCCATGCATGTTGACATGCAAGGAACAGACGTATCAAAAGGAACAGAAGGATACCGCGCCATGAAAGCGGCAGGCAATGGCGTTATAGCGATACGCAACAATACCGCAGTAAATAGTTCACTGACGACTATATTAGGCAAGGTGCAAGAGAACACCAACAATACCGGCTTACAATCCGTGCTAAACAACATGCTTAATCAATAGGGTATTGACGCCTTTATGCAACACAAAGCACACCTCATACATCAACTGTCAATTGTTGTAAATGCAGAATATTCTGATCGTGCGTTGCTACTGCGCAGACAACTGAATAACCATTGGGAATCTTTGCTGCCTGAATTGGAGAGCACCTTCGATGCATTAACACCCACAGGCAAGTGGTTGCACATCCCAAAACTGCAATTAAAAATCAGTGTTAACGACACCAAAGATTTAGAACGATATTTACCAGAACTTCTACGCCATGCCATCATGAAGCAACTATCTCAGGATATTTATACTCAAGAGGTTATCCAACAGGGAGCAGACCCGCATCAGGAGTCAAACCAACCCACTCATCTTAAAAACACAACTGAAACCACAATTAATAATATCAACCTGCTCTGGGACTATTTAAAAACAGGCCGGCTACCCTGGTATGCCAAGTCTGATGAGGATTGGCAACCGCTATTTTACGATTTGATAACACGCAAACTTCCTCAACTGCTGTTAACTGCAATACAGAGTGGCGACAGCTATCAGAGCTTTCGTTTGTTAGCATTAATGCAAGAAAATGATCTTGAAAAAATAGCCGATATTATTGGCACAATAGCAACCAACTCCTCAGAGCAAACTAGAAAATACTCCACACCCATCATTAATGCACTTATTAATGACGAGCTTAAAACCACCGGGCCTCATCAAAAATTATGGATATTGTCCAGCTTACTAACACATCATCTGTTAGGCAGGGACACACCATCAAGCCATCCTTCAAAGAGCATACCAATGGCTCAGCGGTTAACAGAACCACAGGTCAACCAGTGGTTAAATGCCAGAGAGTGGCCAACTGAACAACGCATCTATCTTCAGCAAGATATTTTTTCACATATCACTAACGTAACCGCTCAAACAGAAATTAATAGTTCAGTGTCTGGCCACATTATCTCAACGGCAAAACAGCAACCTGAGCAACAAGAGCGTGTTCAGCAATCTGACGAGGATACTTACAATAACCAAGAGCACGTTATTGCACAACAGATCTATTTTGCGGGCGCAATTTTACTCCACCCCTATATACCTCATTACTTCCAGGCATGTGGGATTGACAAAACCATCTCTGCACAGCAGAGAGAAAAAGCTGCCGCCATACTGGCCTATGCCATTACAGGTGAAGAAAAGATAGTGGAGTATCAGCTGGATCTTATAAAGCTGTTAATTGGGTTGCCACTGACCTACCCATTGCCATTAGCCGCCGGTTTGGTTAATGACGATGATAAAGCTGAAGCGGAAAATATGCTGAAGTCATTTATCTCCCATTGGCGGGCCATAAAAAAAACCTCCACATCTGGATTGCGCCAAGCATTTTTACAACGGCCTGGACTCTTGAAAAAGCAGGATCAGGGTTGGTTATTAAAAATAGAACGGAGTGGCGTTGATGTATTGCTTGACCAACTACCGTTTGGATATTCAGTGGTGAAATTACCATGGATGCAACAACCGATACACGTCGAATGGTAAACGACCTTTCTGCTTATGTTTCTGATCTTGAAGCCGAGCTGGAGTGGTTTGCCAAAGTACTGGATGCGAGATTAAAAAATTATTTCGATCAAAAGCAGCCCAACGCATTTCAATTTCCATCACTGCCTCCTCCTGCGCTGAGTGATGAACTGCAAGCTCATGGCTCCAGTTATGCACAGTTTGTTAACTCCCTGTCCCTTAGCGCCGAGGAGCGACTGCTACTGATTTTAACCCTGATCCCCTATATCCGCCCACAACTGCTGGATGTGCTCTGGAGCAACAACAGCGCCACCACACGCGGCTTTACTGAATTTGGCGGCATCAATGGTGCCAGCCATGGTGGTTTTTTACCCACAGTTGAAACAGCACTATTCATTCTTACAGGTGATAATCTTAAGCAACGTCTGACACTGATGCAGTTATTGCATAATGAGAGCTGCCTGATACGCCAGGGCATCATCCAGACCTCCACCGTACAAAACAACGAACCATGGCCCAGTGGACAGCTACAGATAAGCCGGGAGTTTGTAGACCAATTGGTTTACGGCTCACCCTATAAACCGGAGTTTGGTACAGAATTCCCCGCAAAGCGCGTTGAGACTGCACTGACCTGGGATGATTTAATCCTGCCGCCAAGCACCCTGGAACAGCTTGAAGAGATTCGTCAATGGGTCATTCATGGCGACACCCTGCTCTCTGATTGGGGCATGCAGGACAAACTCTCCCCCGGCTTTATCAGCCTGTTCCACGGCCCTCCCGGCACAGGCAAAACCATGTCTGCCTGTCTGTTAGGGAAGCACTGTAACTGCGACGTCTATAAAGTGGACTTAAGCGCCATTGTTTCCAAATATATTGGCGAGACAGAGAAAAATCTGGCAAAAATATTTGATGCTGCCGAGAACCAAAACTGGATTCTATTTTTTGATGAGGCCGACGCCCTGTTTGGCAAGCGAACAAAAGTAGATGATTCTCACGACCGTTATGCCAATCAAGAGATCAGCTTTCTACTACAGCGTATTGAAGATTTCCGTGGCGTGGTTATTTTGGCCTCAAACTTTAAGAGTAATATTGACGACTCCTTTATTCGCCGCTTTCAGTCAGTGGTTCAATTTGCGATGCCAAAGGCGGCAGAACGACAAAAGATCTGGATCAATGCATTCTCCTCCAAGGCTATTCCAGAACCCGAACTGAATTTTGCCAAGACGGCAGCCAAGTACGAAGTCTCCGGTGGCACTATCATGAATGTAGTCCGTTTTGCCTCTCTTAGAGCCGTAAGCCGTGGCAACCGGATTATTTTACGCGATGATATTGAAGAGGGACTACGACGCGAACAGCTTAAAGAGGGCAGAAACCTTTAAATGGAAAGCGCTCTTAAAAAATCCGCAGGAAAAAACAGTGCGCAACCTGCTGCAAAGCCGGTTGTGCACTCTGCACCACCTACAACTTTCGTAAACCGCATCCCTATACAGGCTGCCACAAAGGTCTCTTCGCCTGATGACCCTGAAGAGAAGGAGGCAGATAACACCGCCAAAAAAATAATGCGCATGGCGATACCGGCCAGCAGCATCACAACTGTACCTATTGCCAGTAAACACCCATTTCGCAGTGAGCTTGAACAGCAAGAGAAACCAGAGTTAATTTCCCCCTATATCACCCGTTTTGCTGATGTACCTATCGTTTCCAGGCAACAAAACCAAGAGAAGGAGTTGCAACGCCAGGTTGAAGAAGAGGAAGAAGAGACACTGCAACGCCAGGCTGTCATTGAAGAAGAAAAAGAGCAGCCAATCCAGCGGCAACCAGAAGAAGAGGAGGAGGAAGAGACTCTTCAACGCCAGGCCGCTACTGAAGAGGAAAAGGAGCAGCCAATCCAGCGACAGCCGGAAGAAGAAGAGGAGGAAGAAGAGACTCTTCAACGCCAAGCAGAAGGCACACCCAATGTCTCTGCCAATATCAGTGCTGATATCCGCAATAGCATGTCTGGCGGTCAACCACTGCCACTCTCTGTACGGCGTTTTATGGAACCCCGCTTCCAGGCAGACTTCAGCCGCGTAAAAATCCACACCAATGACAACGCAACAAAACTTAACCGGGGGGTCAGCGCCAAAGCCTTCGCTGTTGGCTCCCATATCTTTTTCGGCCGGGATCAATATCAACCGGAAACAGATCAAGGCAGCGAACTGATCGCCCATGAATTAACACATACCATTCAGCAGGGTGCAGCGGTACAACGCCGGGAAGCCCCCAAAGTCACCGAACGCAGCCCAGAAAAAATCAATCGGCTGGGCATCAGTGATGCGCTGAACTACTTTGCCGATCGAGCCCATAACATCCCCGGCTTTAGGATGTTCACCCTCATTCTGGGCATCAATCCCATCAACATGAGCCGGGTGGATCGCAATGCCGCCAATATCCTCAGAGCAATCATCGAATTTCTGCCCGGCGGCGGTTTGATTACTCAAGCGCTGGATAACCACGGCATCCTGAACCGCGTTGGCACCTGGGTGGAGCAGCGTTTCAACTCACTCGCCATGACCGGTGCAGCAATCCGACGGGCATTGAACCGCTTTCTCGACTCTCTCGGCTGGCGTGATATTTTTGATCTGGGTGGCGTATGGCAACGCGCAAAACAGATATTTATCGCCCCTATCAACCAGCTGATCCGTTTTGGCCGCAGCCTCTATCGCGGCATCATTCAATTTATTAAAAATGCCATTCTTCAGCCGTTGGCACGGCTGGCCTCCCGAACCCGTGGCTACGACCTGTTAAAGGCGGTATTGGGGCGTGACCCTATTACGGGTGATCCTGTACCACGCACGGCTGCCACATTGATTGGCGGCTTTATGCGATTGATTGGTCAGGAGGAGGTTTGGAACAATCTACAGCGCGCCAATGCCGTACCACGCGCCTGGGCCTGGTTCCAGGGCGCACTTGCTGGCCTGATGGGATTTGTCAGACAGATACCCGGCATGTTTCTCGCCACATTCAACGCCCTGACCATCACCGACATTGTGCTTGTGCCGCGGGCGCTGGCACGAATCATTACCGTCTTTGCCGGTTTTGCCGGCCGGTTTTTCAGTTGGGCCGGCGCTCAGGTGATGCAACTGCTGCAGATTATTTTTGAGGTGGTTGCACCCGGTGCCATGCCATTTCTTAGACGGGCCAGAGGCGCATTTCGAACCATCATCCGCAACCCGATAGGATTTGTACGAAACCTGGTGCGCGCCGGGCAGATGGGTCTCAGGAGTTTTGCCACCAACTTTTTAACCCATCTGCGTACCTCGCTCATAAACTGGCTCACCGGCACAATGAGCGGCACTGGTGTCTATATTCCACAGGCATTTTCACTGCGCGAGATACTGAAATTCATTCTCAGCGTTTTGGGGCTGACCTGGCAAAACATACGCAGAAAACTGGTCAGGGCAGTCGGTGAAGCCCCCGTTCGCGCAATGGAAACCTGGTTTGCCTTGGTTCGCACTCTGGTTACCGAAGGCCCGGCAGCCGCCTGGCGACAGATACTGGAAGGCATCCAGAATCTGCGTGAGATGGTGATTGAACAGATCATGTCATTCGTACAGACGCGCATCATCCAGGCCGCCATCACGCGCCTGGTCTCCATGCTGTCACCCGCCGGAGCCTTTATACAGGCCATCATTGCCACCTACAACACCATCATGTTCTTTGTTGAGCGGATGCGCACCATCATGCAAGTGGCCATGTCATTCGTAAACTCCATTGCAGCGATTGCAGCAGGCAACCTGGGTGCAGCAGCAAGACGCGTTGAAAGCACCATGGCAGGAATGCTCACTTTAGTGATCAGCTTCCTCGCCCGCATTGCAGGTTTGGGGCGTGTAGCCGATGCAGTGACGCGCATCATTGATCGCGTCAGACGACCTATTGATAGAGCACTGGATCGGGTAGTGGCATGGATAGTGCGGCAAGCACGCAGAATGGGGCGCTTTATTGCACAGAGGGGTGTTCCACAGGATCCTAATGAGCGCCTACGCCTTGCATCCAGGGCGGCAATTGCTGGAGCCCAACGCTTACGTGGTCGTGTCACGAGCCAGCTGCTAGCCCCGGTCTTGACCGTGATTCGCACTCGCTACGGACTCACTTCCATCACACCATTTGAGCGCAACGGTACATGGTGGGCCAGGGCGATAATCAACCCAACTACAGAGATCAACCTCAATATTACCAATGCAGAGGGCTCAACAACTACAGTCAATCTACAAACCGGGCAGCTAATCAAGGTACCTTATCGTGGCGGTACAGCAAATTGGATAGCAAGAATTGAATCAATCACCGATCAACTAGTCACTTACCGCTTTCTGGATCGCACCAAAGGCATGCAAGGCAAAGCAATCCGTATTATCAGTGAGATGATTGCAAGCGGTCAGATGCAGACATACTATATCGCTGATCGTCGCAGTACATTTGTGGGCAGCAATATTAGCACCAACACACTGGTTGAACATTACCGTGTACGCGAATTATATCGCCAAAATCCAACCACTGGTGTTGCGGAAATTAAATACCGCCCAATATCCAGTGGCAACTGGATACCATTAGCCAGTTGCGACAAGAGCCATGAGCCAGAGGATGCCGTCTCATTCTGGAATAGGGAAGGGTATAAACATGGGCCACAAGCAGCAGTCGTAAGAGCATGGATGAACAATCCCAGGAATTATATATTTGAACCTGCCAGCATAAATCGCAGTCGAGGTTCGCGTCATGATGAAAATTATGTTGACCCAGTAAGAGTGTAAAAAAAACCAACAATGAATAACCAAAGTTTTACAGAAGATGACCTCATCACCGCCATAAACAGCGCCGACGAAAAAGATGACCTTGCTACTGCGGTTGCACGTTACTATGACTGCTTGGAGATGATTCCTGAGCCAATTTACAAATCCGTCTATGCCACACAAATATTTATAAGCTTGGGAGAGCGCTACTTTTTAGAAGCACAGTACACAGATGCATTGCAACACTATAGCGAAGCAGTGAAATGCATTGATGGGCTTGGCAATCCAGCTATTCATCTGCGCCTTGGACAGATTCGTTTTGAATTAGGTGACCATGATCGCGCTGTTGATGAACTGATGCGTGCCTATATGGGAGGTGGCAAAGCCATTTTTGAATATGAAGACCCAAAATATTTCGCAGTCATTAGAGAAATTGTAAAGTAAGGCGGTCACCCATTACCTGCATAGCGGGTAGTTTGCCCCCCTTAAAAAGCTATCAGCTCAATCCATTCCTAATAATTGCCGTAAGGCCTCCACATCAGGGCTGAAGGGCTGTGGCGACTCATTATACTGCGCAAATTGCAACAGCAGTGCTTCCAACCGCTCCCTGCCGAGTGCTGTTTTCGCCGCCTCTCGCGGTGTTTGTTCCTTGAGTGCAGGGAGCGGCATATCCAGCCATGCCTGCCAGTGCTGCTCTGCCATCTTTTGCAGATGCTCCTGCACCTCAGGCAGGGCTTGCAGCGTTTCACTCTGCTGCCTGGCAGACTTACCGTTGGCATCTGGTGGCCTATTTGCCATCTCCTCCAGCATCTTCTCCGATGACTTGATCAGCGCATTCCGGAAGAGTGCCCGCTTCCCGAGACGGCGTGTGATCTTGCGTTTGATGGTATCGGCACGCTCCTGGGAGTTTACGTCGATAGTCAATTGGTCACCATCAATGGTAATGTGACCCATCACAGTATTCTCCCAACCTGCATGCTGCCTATTCCCCTTCGTCAGCCAGGGAAATTCAATGGATAGCAGCTCTCCCTGCTTGTCGAATTCCCCTTCATGCAGCAGCTCATCCACATCCCTGGCCATTGACAGTGTCGCCAATGCATCCAGGGCCTCACCAGGTGTACATTTCAACGTATAGTAGAGTTTAGTCAACTGCAGCAGATCACCATCGGTATTCTGCAGCTGCGGCAAGGGCGGATTATAGAGCTCATCCCGGATATTGTAGTAGAGGGTTCGTAGCTCAAAATCATACTCCAGCAGGAAATCCCGGTCATAACCGGGAATTTTCTCCGCCATATCCTCACGAATATCAATGAATTCATTGAGAAAGCTGGGTGGAATCACCGTGGGTGCACAGCCCACCATAATGGAGTTATCATCCATGGTGATAATGCGGGTATAGAGAATCTCCCCCTTTTGCATGGTGGCCGATGCCTGACGCTCATGAACAGAGACCTCTCGCCCCAGCAACAGATCCCTTAACGACATCCGACTGCCTGATTCAACCTCCGTGACAACAAAGAAACTGTAGGGCTGCGAACAGATCTCTTCAATAAAACGCCGCTGGAATGAATCGAGTTGCAAACCCTTCTGCTCCAGATAATGCATGGCCACCGGCATCTCCGGGTAGTGTTCTACCTCATCTACCTCGGCATTATCCGGTATCCAGTTGAACACGAACCAGGGAAGGAATGCCGTATCCAGTTCAGGCTGGGATTCCGGATCCATGGGCACCTCATCCCACAGCGAGAACTCATCCCAGGCTTCTGCGACAGCTTTTGGGCCATAATATTTATCCACATGCTTCAGCAGGGTATGAATAAGCTCACCCTCGGTTCTGCGCATCTTCTGCCAGTTTAGACTGGCAATCGGTGCTACCGCTTTCATGAGGCAGCATTTCTTGTATTTTTTACCACTGCCACAGGGGCATGGGTCATTACGGCCAGGTTTTGTCATATTTTGTTCGCCATTAGCTTTTTCACCATTTTCGCATAGTCATAGAATGGCGGGCAGTTTTTTATACCCACGCAAAATGTCATTATTCTGCAAGATGTAAATATTGTTTTTAACTTAATCACTACACGGAATTCATGATGGCATTTAAAATGCTTTTGGAGCGAGCGAGGGCGAATGTCGGGATGGAGTGAAAATGGCCAAGTACGCTTGAATCGGCCACAAGCTCCAATAAACAGGGATCCAAATGTAAAAAAACCGCTTTCAGAGAACCTGTGAACCTGTTTTTTTGTTTAATGGCGGAGAGGGTGGGATTCGAACCCACGTGGGGCTTGCGCCCCCAACGGATTTCGAATCCGCGCCGTTATGGCCACTTCGGTACCTCTCCTGTAACTAATGTATTCTATTCAAAGGCCTTTCAGGCCTTGCCTCAACGGATTTCTTTGGGTGGCAATTTTATTGCAGCAATATTACATCATTCATCCTCTATAATCATCATCCCGGATAGATCCGTCAGGTGTACAGATGACTGATTTTTCTAGGATCATAGGCCAACCGCCCTTTTTAAGGGTAGAATTATTCCATGCGTTACATTCTCTTCATTCTCACCACCTTTATGCTGCTGGCCTGCAGCAGGCCTACCCCTATTCTGGAACAGATCAGGCAGAATGGGGAGTTGCTGGTCATTACCCGTAACAGCCCCACCACTTACTATGAGGGCGCTGAGGGGCTGACCGGACTGGAGTATGATCTGGTTCAGCTCTTTGCCAAAGAGCTTGGGGTAACTGCCCGTTTTATTATTCCTGAAAGCTTTACTGACATCCTGCCTGCAATCAGCCACAGAGAGGCGCACCTTGCCGCCGCCGGACTCACGGTAACCAAGGCCCGTGAATCACTGGTACGTTTTGGCCCAGCCTACCAGGAGATCACTCAGCAGCTTATATACCGGGCAGGAACCTACCGCCCCCGGAAAATCACTGACACTATCGGCAGTACACTGGAAATTATCGCTGGCAGCAGTCATGAGGAGGAGCTGATCAAGCTCAAGCAGCAATATCCTGACCTGGAGTGGGAAGCCAGGGATGATGTAGAGAGCGAGGAGCTGCTCTATCTCCTAAAGGAACAGGTGATTGATTACACCATTGCCGACTCCAATGAAGCCGCACTCAACCAACGCTATTACCCGGAGTTAAAGGCGGCCATGGATCTTACTGATCCTCAGCCGTTGGCATGGGCATTCCCCCACTCTGAAGATTCAAGCCTCTACAATGCAGCGCTGAGGTTTTTTAAAAAAATCAAAAAAGATGGCACGCTAAAACACATTATTGAGCGCCATTATGGGTATATCGAAAAACTCAATTTTGTAGATAAGCGCACATTCAAACGGCACGCCATTTCACGCCTGCCAAACTATAAAGCACTATTTAAAAAAGCCGCACTAAAAAACAATTTCGATTGGAAGCTACTCGCCGCCATCGGCTATCAGGAATCACATTGGAATCCAAAGGCAAAGTCCCCTACCGGGGTACGCGGCATTATGATGTTAACCCTGGTGACAGCCAAACAGCTCGGCATCAAAAGTCGGCTGGATCCTGCGCAGAGTATTCTTGGCGGCGCACGTTATATACGCATCATTGAAAAAAAGATTCCCGACAGGGTTGAGAAGCCAGACCGTCTCTGGATGGCATTAGCAGGCTACAATATCGGCTTTGGTCACTTGGAAGATGCCCGCGTTTTAACCCAGAAAAACGGCGGCAATCCAGATAAGTGGGCCGATGTAAAACAGACGCTACCACTGCTTATTAAGAAAAAATGGTACAAAAAGACCCGCCATGGGTATGCCCGTGGGCGTGAGGCCGTATCCTATGTGGACAGCATCCGTAGCTATTATGATATTTTGGCTTGGCTGGAAAATCAGAACAATAAACAACCTGAAGTAGCAGAACCTGCTCTACTGAATATTACTCCAGCAGTTTTATAGGGGTCTCGAAAGAAATAAAATCCAGAGCCATGGATTTCTGGTAAAAACACTATCGACGCGCTTTGAAAAAGGCCTTGAGCTGCTCAGCGCATGCCTGCTCCAACACCCCCCCCTCACACTTCACCCGATGATTAAAACGCTCATCTGAAGGCAATAGATCAAAGACACTTCCCGCCGCACCACCTTTGGGATCATAGGCGCCAAATACCAGACGCTTGATTCGAGCATGGATGATGGCACCCGCACACATCACGCAGGGTTCCAGTGTGACATAGAGTGTGGTATCAGGAAGACGATAATTGCCCACACGTTGACCCGCATCACGCAGGGCCTGGATCTCGGCATGGGCACTGGGGTCATGCCTGCTGATAGGGGCATTCCATCCCTCACCAATAATCTCACCATCCCTGACCAGCACCGCGCCAACCGGCACTTCACCCTGCTCCGCCGCACGACTGGCCAGCTCAAGGGCATGCTGCATCAACAGCACATCACTGGCTTCAAGGTCTGGGGTTTGAGGCTCCTCGCCCACAGCACTTATAGCCGATCACTCCCACTCAATGGTTGCCGGGGGCTTGCCTGAAATATCATAGGCTACGCGGGATATACCCTGCACTTCATTGATGATGCGTCCTGATACCAGCTCCAGAAATTCATACGGTAGCTTGGCAATATGCGCTGTCATAAAGTCCACCGTCTCCACCGCCCGCAGGCTGATGACATACTCATAGCGGCGGGCATCGCCCACCACGCCAACAGACTTCACCGGCAGAAATACCGCAAAGGCCTGACTCACCTTGTTGTAGAGGTCATGGTTATACAGCTCTTGCATAAAGATATGGTCAGCCTGACGCAATATGTCGGCATACTCCTTCTTCACCTCACCCAGGATACGAACCCCCAGGCCGGGGCCAGGAAAAGGGTGGCGGTAGATCATGTCATAGGGAAGTCCCAGCTCCACACCTATCTTGCGCACCTCATCCTTGAACAGTTCACGTAGCGGTTCTACCAGTTTCAGCTTCATATCCTCCGGCAGTCCTCCCACATTATGGTGGGATTTGATGACATGAGCCTTGCCCGATTTTGCCCCGGCAGACTCAATCACATCCGGGTAGATGGTGCCCTGTGCCAGCCACTCAACATTCTCCAGATGACTGGCCTCATCCTCGAATATATCAACAAACAGATTGCCGATAATCTTGCGTTTCTGTTCAGGTTCGGGGATCCCTTTCAGGGCATTTAGAAAACGCTTCTCAGCATTGACCCGGATCACCTTGACGCCCATGTGCTGGGCAAAGGTGGCCATCACCTGATCACCCTCATTTAGACGCAGCAGCCCGTTATCGACAAAGACACAGGTGAGCTGATCACCAATCGCCCGGTGCAGCAGCGCCGCAACAACAGATGAATCAACCCCACCAGAGAGTCCCAGCACCACCTTGCCATCACCCACCGTCTCGCGCACCTGGCGGATACTCTCTTCAATGATCTGATCCGAAGTCCAAAGCGCTTCACAGTGGCAGATCTTAAACAAAAAGCGCTCAAGGATGCGCTTGCCCTGCTTGGTGTGCGTCACCTCAGGATGAAACTGCAGACCGTAGAATCGGCGCGTCTCATCAGCCATCCCGGCCAGTGGTGCATTATCGGTAGAGGCAATCATCCGAAAGCCTTCGGGCAGCGCCTCCACCCGATCACCGTGGCTCATCCAGACATCCAGCAGGCCATGACCTTCCGGGCTGGTGTGATCCTCAATATTCTGCAACAGTGCGGAGTGGCCGCGCGCCCGCACCTGGGCATAGCCATATTCATGGGCAGATGATGCAGCCACCTGGCCACCCAACTGAGCCGCCATGGTCTGCATGCCGTAACAGATGCCCAACACAGGAACCCCCATATCAAACACCTGTTGTGGTGCTCGTGGTGCATCATCCAGCGTTACCGTTTCAGGGCCACCCGAAAGGATGATGCCTGCAAGATTAGTCTCGGCAAGCGCCTCTTCCGCATTATCGTAGGGGTAGATCTCACAGTAGACGCCGGCCTCACGCACCCGACGGGCAATAAGCTGGGTGTATTGGGAGCCAAAATCCAGGATCAGGATACGGTGGGCATGGATATCTTTAGCGGAATCAGTCATATCAAATCAATCTCAAAGCAACGGGCACCCGCCCTTAATCACGGCGGTAGTTAGGGGCTTCTTTGGTGATGGTTACATCATGTACGTGGAACTCTGCCATACCGGCATTGGTCACTCGCACAAATTCCGGCTTGGTGCGCATCTCCTCAATATTGGCGCAGCCGGTATAGCCCATGCTGGCCCGGATGCCACCAATCAACTGATAGATAATATTCAGCACAGTGCCTTTGTAAGGGACACGCCCTTCAATACCCTCAGGCACCAGTTTTTTTGCATCATCAGTGGCTTCCTGAAAATAACGGTCACTGGAGCCATCCTTGCCGGACATGGCACCCAGCGAACCCATGCCACGGTAGGATTTATAAGAACGCCCCTGGAAGATCTCAATCTCACCGGGGGCCTCATCCGTTCCGGCAAACATGCCACCGACCATCACCGAGTAGGCACCTGCTGCCAACACCTTGGCCACATCACCTGAATAGCGCAGTCCACCATCAGCAATCAGTGGAATGCCGCTCCCCTTCAGCTCGGCAGCCACATTAGCGACTGCGGAAACCTGCGGCACACCCACGCCTGCCACAATCCGGGTGGTACAGATAGAACCCGGGCCAATGCCTACTTTTACGCCAGCAGCGCCCGCATCTGCCAACGCCCGCGCTGCTGCCGCTGTGGCAATATTGCCGCCAATCACCTGTACATCCGGGTAGTGTCTCTTTCCCCAAGCCACCCGATCCAGCACACCTTGCGAGTGCCCATGAGCGGTATCCACCACAATCACATCGACCCCAGCCTTTACCAGGGCGTCAACCCGCTCCTCAGTGCCAGCACCGGTGCCAACCGCCGCGCCAACCCGCAGGCTCTCTTGATCATCACGGCAGGCATTTGGATTCTCTTTCGCCTTCTGAATATCCTTTACCGTGATCAAGCCGCGCAGGGCAAAATCATCATTAACCACCAACACCTTCTCGATGCGGTGCTTGTGCAGCAGCGCAATCACCTCATCACGCGGCGCACCCTCTTGCACCGTCACCAGCTTCTCTTTCATGGTCATGATGGAGGAGACAGGATCGCTCATGCGGGTTTCAAAACGCAGATCACGACTGGTGACAATCCCCACCAACAGCTTCCCGTCAACCACCGGCACACCCGATATATTATTTGCCCGTGTCAACTCCATGACCTCAAGAATACTGGTGTCTGGAGGGACGGTGATGGGGTTACGGATCACACCACTCTCATATTTCTTGACGTTACGCACCTCCGTGGCCTGCTGCTTGGGCGTCATATTCTTATGCACAATGCCGATTCCCCCTTCCAGCGCGAGGGCGATAGCAAAGCGTGATTCTGTCACGGTATCCATGGCAGCGGAGAGCAGTGGGATATTCAATTGAATACCACGCGTTAACTGTGTCCTGAGATCGACATCCTTTGGCATAACAGCCGAATGAGCAGGTACAAGAAGGACATCGTCGAAGGTCAAGGCATCCTGAGCAAGGCGCATAATCCGGTTTCCCCATCCTCAATATGGTTAGGTAAACAGGCGATTATAGAATTTGCCGTTGGCAGGGTAAACTACTTAACCCGGATATTTCATGAAACATCCGGGTTAACTGAAGAAACTCCAACATGGAGAGGAAATTTATGAGTTGCTCACCACGCAAATCAGCCCTGCTGCTTATTGTCACATTAATATCAGCCACCTCACTCATGGCTGCCGGGAAGCCTCCCAGGCTCATCAGCGTAACGGATATCCCTCCCTCCAATGCGGCAGAACTTAGCGCTGAGCAAAATGCTGAGATAACTTTTCGGCAGGCCGCCCAAAAGGCAGACACTGCCTTGAAAAAAGCGCGCATCGAAGGTGGGAAGTGGCGTAAGATTGCCGATCTCCTGATGCAAAGCTCTGTTACCTCCAGATCAGGAGATTTCCAGACAGCAACCAAAATGGCCGACCATGCCCGGTTTATGGCGGAAGAGAGCTACAATGCAGTGATTGCCGCAAGGAAGGCAGAGGCAGAAAGAGAGGCCGCCGCTGCAAAAAAAGCGGCCGAGGAGAAGGCCGCTGCTGCCACAAGAAAAGCAGCTGTTGAAAAAAGATCAGCCAGCCCGGCTACAGCCACAAAATAACGGCATGAGACAAACATCCCAATGCCACTGCTAAGCCATCAGCCAAGCCGCGACATCTACAACATATCCCGGCTCAACAGCGAGGTAAAGGCGGTACTGGATGGCAGTTTCCCTCTACTCTGGGTGGAGGGCGAGATATCCAACCTGGCCCATCCTGCCTCTGGCCACATCTACTTTACCCTTAAGGATGCTCACTCCCAGGTGCGTTGCGCCATGTTTCGCATGCGTCGCATCAAGCTCCGCTTTCAGCCTGAGAATGGCATGCAGGTGCTGGTACGTGCCCGGGTTGGTTTCTATGAAAACCGGGGAGAGTTCCAACTTGGAATAGAGCACATGGAGCCTGCAGGCGAAGGGGCACTGCGCCAGGCATACGAAGAGCTGAAGCAGCGCTTGGGGGCAGAAGGGCTATTTGATCCAGCACATAAGAGACCCCTGCCCTCATTCCCGCGACGCATTGGCGTTATCACCTCTCCAGTCGGCGCAGCCATCCACGATCTATTGACCGTACTGCAGCGACGCTTTCCCTCAGCCGCCATCATTGTCTACCCCGTTCCAGTGCAGGGTATGGATGCTGCTGCAAAGATCGCAGAGATGATCAGGCTGGCGGATCAGCGTGCAGAGTGTGATCTATTGGTTCTCACGCGTGGTGGTGGCTCACTGGAGGATCTGGCCGCCTTCAATGATGAGGGACTCGCCCGCGCCATCCATGCTGCATCACTGCCCATCATATCGGCTGTGGGTCATGAGATTGACTTTACCATCGCAGACTTTGTGGCCGACCAGCGTGCCGCAACGCCATCTGCCGCTGCCGAACTCATCAGCCCGGATCAGACCACCCTGCAACAACAGCTCAGCCAGCTATACGACAGGTTAGCAACCAGCCTGCATCGCCAATCCATCCACTACCAGACAACACTATGGCATCTCCACCAGCGGCTGATGCAACAGCATCCAGCGGCACGACTGGAACAGTGGCAGCAACGGGTGGATGAGCTGACACGACGCCTGACTCAACGGAGCCAAACTCAACACCGTCAATTCAGGGAGCGACTCAATCAGCTGACAGCAAGGCTAAGGATGCTGACGCCGACCCACCGGCTGGCACAGTTCAAACTACAATATGCCAGCCTGAACAGACGCCTGCAGCAGCAGATTCACCATCAGTTGAATCACGCACAGCAACAACTCAGCCACATCAGCCAACATCTGCATGCCATCAGTCCACTGGCCACCCTTGGCCGGGGTTATGCCATTGTTCAGCAACACCCTTCGGGCAAGATCATTCGTTGTGCCACTACAATAAAACCCGGCACACAGATCAAGGCAACACTGGCTGAAGGTGCACTGTTATGTCAGGTACAAGAGGTCAAACCTGACTCATGAAACAGATTTAAACCAAACAACCCTGGATTGAGAGCCTATGCGCACTCCCCATATCTATACCCATCGACCTCTAACTGTCGGCATAACCATAACATTGGAGGAGTCACCATCCCGACATATCAGCCAGGTTCTGCGCCTCCACCCTGGAGACAAGCTGAGCCTTTTTAATGGTGACGGCCAACGATACAGTGCTCAGCTACAGCGCTGTAGCAAGCAAAAAGTGGAGGCTGAAATAGTTTCAGTCACTAAAAACCAGAGTGAACCACCTCTGCACTTCACCCTAGCACTGGGTATATCCAAAGGCGAACGCATGGATTATGCCCTGCAAAAGGCAGTGGAACTTGGCATAAGCTGCTTTATACCCCTCTTTACAGAACGCACGGTAGTAAAACTAAAAGGAGAACGGCTTGAGCGGCGGCTAACCCACTGGCAAAAGGTTGCCATAGCTGCATGTGAACAGTCAGGCAGGAATAGCATCCCATCCATTGAACCGGCTCAACAGTTTGATGATTGGATCGTTAAGGCTGAACAGGAAACACGGTTGATACTCCACCCCAATGCCACACAATCACTCAGCATGTTGCCTGCCCCCAACGGCTCTGTGCTGCTACTCATTGGCCCCGAAGGTGGGTTGAGCAAAAACGAGATAGCAGCCGCAGAGACAAACGGCTTTACACCGGTAAGGCTTGGGCCGAGGATACTACGCACTGAAACTGCGCCAATCGCCGCACTGGCAGCCATGCAGATGTTATGGGGGGATTTTAGATAGGCGCTGAATTTTAAAGTCTATTCATCTACAGCCAATGCTGTATCAATCATTGATTCGATGGCATCCAGATCAGGAATCCATGCCTTTTCACCATTTACCAGTACCTGCTGAATAACACCATCTCCAAGCTCGGAAGGCTCTGGATCGCTCTCTATTACATCCTCTGCTGCTCGCGTCAGATGCGGAACAGATTGCGTTAAGATACCCAGAAAGGGGCGCTTGGCATTTCCACTCAAAGCGTAGCAGATAGCAATACGCGCACGAACCCCGGTTTTTTTAGGCGGCATCTTCACCAAGGTATCAAAGCAGACCAGCGGTATCTCTTTCCATCTCCAGCTAATCATACCCAGCAACCAACCCGGGCTGCCTGGCAGTTCAGTGGGTTCCCTGAAGCCCGCCACCTCTGCCACCGATACATTTGGCAATAACAGTTGGCCATGGTGCACCGGCAGCAAAACAGCACGTACTTCAAGTGGAGTTTGATTCATTCTGTTGCCCCAGTTAGCAGCGCATTGATATCACGCAGCAGGTCGATCTCCTGATAAGGCTTACCCAGGTAGCCCTTGACCCCCAGTCTGAATGCCAGATTACGGTGTTTATCCCCAGTGCGGGATGTGATCATAATAATGGGAACATGATCAAGATGTGGCGAGTTTCGCATATGACGTGCGACCTCAAAGCCATCCATACGTGGCATCTCAATATCCAGCAGCATGAGATCTGGGATTTGATCCTGCAGTTTTTCTACCGCATCCACGCCGTCCTTTGCCGTTATAACATTCATACTATGCCGCTCCAGCAGGCGGGTAGTCACCTTCCGCACCGTGATAGAGTCATCCACAACCATGATAGTGGGCATGGTGGAGACTCTCTTTTCCTGCTGAGGTTCTTCTTCTACCTTAGCCACAGGTTGCACCACAACCGTCCGCACCAAGGCATTCACATCAAGGATCAGCGCAACGCTGCCATCACCTAGAATGGTTCCACCCGTAATCCAACGTACGGAACTCAACTGAGGGCCAACCGATTTCACAACAATTTGCCGGTTGCCTATTAAATCATCAACCTGCAAGGCAACCCGGTGTTCACCAGACCGAACCAGCAACATAGGTAGCCACTTTTTCTTCAGATCTACCAGATTTGGTGATGAGGTACCCAGCATGCTTCCCAGATAACGCACAACATAATCCCTCTCTGCGTATGAAAAGCTTTCCTGCTCTCCATCGTAATAGGATTGCAGATCCGCTACAGCAATACGGACTACACCCTCAATACTGGCATGGGGGACAGCGTAAATGTCTTCACCCATCTGCACCAATAGCGCATCACTAATGGCCAGGGTAAGCGGTAGCCGAATGGTAAAACGGGTTCCCTGACCAGGCTCTGATGCAATCTCCAGTGAACCATTTATCTGCTTTATTTCACTAACGACAACATCCATGCCAACACCACGACCGGAGATCTGTGTTACCTCATCCACGGTACTGAACCCCGGCTCAAGAATAAGCTGCATCAGATCATTATCAGTGATCTCTGCCTGGCTGTTTAAAAGCCCCTTCTCTATTGCACGCTGACGGATACTCTCCAGTTTAAGGCCCGCACCATTGTCTGCAACGGTGATCAATACATCTGTCCCTTCCCGCACCAGTGATAAGAGTATGACACCCATCTTATCCTTGCCGACGGCAGCCCGCTTTCCGGGCAATTCAATACCGTGGGATACCGCATTGCGCAGTAGATGCTCTAACGGTGAGAGGATACGGTCAAGGATGCCGCGATCCATTTCACCCTCTGTGCCCTGCACCTCCAATGAGGCATTCTTGCCCAGCTGGTTGCATGTCTGGCGGACGACACGATGCAACCGTGGAATGACCTGTGAAAAAGGTACCATACGGGTACGCAACAGACCATCCTGCAGATCAGTGGCCACCCTGAATTGCTGCATCAGTAGCGTTTAATTATCCTTCGTCAGCTCTTCCATCAACTCTTTAATGCTGGCCAGGTCGTTGACGGTTTCAATCAGGCTACGCGATAACTGCTGCATATTAGAGAAGCGATCCAGTTCAAGTGGATCAAATGCCTTCTCCATGCTCTCCTCATCTGTCTCCTTTTCCCGATCATAGCGAAACAGGATCTGCGCCTCTGTCTCAATCTCTAAATTACGCAGTTGATCACGCAGACGGCTAACGGTTTGATCGAGTTCAGACAGGTTGAAGCTCATATCTCCATTCTGCTGCTCCAGGCGCGCACGAAAAATGCTCACCTCACCGGCATTATTAACCAACCGATCCAGTAGCTCGGCACGCACCCGAATCCGGCTCTTTTTGGGCTGTGGCTCCGCCTTGACAGCAGGCTCTCTTTTTATATCAGCCCGCGAGACTTCAATTTTTTCCTCAGGAGCCTCTGGTTCATTCTCAGGCTCTTCAGACGTTGTCTCTTTTGGTTGATCTGAACCAAGATACTCTGACTCTGGCAACACCTCAGATTCAGTTAATAATTCAGATTCAGGCAGCAGCTCAGATTCAGATAACAGATCAGAATCAGAGGCATCAGCCGACAAGCCATCATCCCCAGCCAAACAGATTTCAAGATTGACAATCAACTCATCTGCAGCAGTAACAGGAGTGCCTTGATCGGCTTCATCAACCTGCTCCAGCAGGCGGTCTGCCACCTGAAGTGCCAATGCCAGCAGTTCAGGAGATGCCGTAACCTGGCCACCTTCTACCGCCTCAAGCAGTGATTCAAACGCATGACTCAAATCACCAACCGGCAACAATCCAGAGAGCCTGGCCCCACCTTTCAGGGTATGCAGCGTCCGCAGCAGTGCGGCCAGCAGTTGGGAATTGCCAGGGTCTTGAGTCCACTCCTGGAGTGAGGTCTCAAGCACATCCATCAGCTCCCGTGCCTCTTCGAGGAAGATGCCGACCAGCTCTTCGTCAACCTCCTCCGGCTCACCTATCTCCTCATCCACTGCCCCTGAATCGGGTCTTTCCTCATTATCTACACTTATACTGTCAGCCGTATCATCATGTTCCTCTGAAAGCGCTTCTTTGGCTTCAAGCGCAACATCTTCTTCTAACAGCAGCTCATCAGCTGCCGCCTTATTTACGGTCAATGGCTCATCCTGATCATCCATTGGCTGCGCTTCATCAATAACTAACGCAGAATCTCCATCGAGTAACAGGCCATCTGAAACCGGTTCTTCAGTTGAAACAGTTTCACTCTGACGCTCCGATATAGATTGCTCCATTTCAGACAATACTGAATCTTCATCCAGTAGCAGCCCTTCACTACTTAGCAAATCTGATTCTTCACCCTCTTCCTCTACCATCAAAGATGAGTCATCAAGCAGCAACAAACTCTCTTCAGCAGAGAGATCATCAGGTTCCAAAAGCAACCCGGATTCGCCATCCAGCGCCAGCCCATCAATATCAATCGGCAACCCTTCTGACATGAGCAGCTGTGAGGTCGGTCCATCAAGATCCATCATATATTGATGGGCCTCTGCTACCAAAGCCTGCCAGTCGGGCATCTCTGCATCTACAACATTGATCAACGCCAATAGTTTTTCCAGGCATTGAATACCTGCTGACATGAGTTCAAGCGCACGCTCATTGGCCGCCTGCTCCACTAAAATCAGTTCATTAACCAGCGTTTCCAAAGATTTGCTGACTTGAGCCATGGCATCTACTTCAGCCATGTGGGCACTGCCGTGCAGCGTATGAAATGCTCGCAACAACTGTTCATCGGGATGCCGATCAGCACCCATTTTACATTTATCAATAAACCCCTGAATAACTGCAAGATGTTCTTGTGTCTCTTTGGCAAATATCTCAAGCAGCTCTGACTCCATTGATATGGAGGGCGCTACGTCGACTATTCCCTCTGCAGCAGAGGCCTCCTCAACTGCAATGTCATGAGATTCCAAACATTCATCTTCATCCTTAAGCGTGGATTGCACTTCATCAAGCGCGATATTTTCTGGCAGCACGTTCCCTGGCTGCTCTTCAGCAGCTACACCACTATCCATAGATAGTTCATCAATAATATCCGGCTCATCAGTCTGCTTTTGAATCCGCTCCTGCTCTGATAACGCCATGACTTTATCAATCAGAGGCTGTACATCAAAACCTGTCTGCTCTCCAGCCTCTTGCCGATCAATCAATTCCGGCAAGAGTTCCACAGCTTCATCCAACACGGCAAAGATGTGTGAACTGGATAGTATGGTTCGATCAATAACCCGATTAAGCAGGTTTTCAATAGCCCATGCCAGCTCACCAATATCCCTTGCACCCACCAGTCGTCCACTACCCTTTAGCGTATGAAATGATCTACGAAATGTAATCAATGCATTGGTATCATCCTGACATTGACGCCAACGCGGCAGATACTCTTGAATGACAGCAAGCTCTTCTCTTGCCTCTTCTACAAATATGTCGATAATTTCAGAATCGAGATCATCAAGTGCCGGTTTTGCGGCAGAAGGGAGCGATTCCGGTTTTTCCTCAGCTTCAGTCAGTACCAGTTTACTACCAGTATCAACGACATCTGCAGCTGCTTCAGAGTGACCGAGATCGGCTGATGCCGAATCCCGACGCTGCCCCCACCCCAACTGATTAAGTGAGTTATGCGCCACATCAAGAATAGCATCTTGCCCGCTACGCCCTTCGACCACTGCCTCCATGTAATACTCAAGGCTGGTGATGGCATCAGCCAGGGCATTTGTCTGCGTAACATCAGGCACACTGCCCTTACAGATAAACTGATCATTTATATAGTTAGCAGTAAATTCCAACAGATCTGACGCATCGGTCAGCCCAAGCATCTTCAGCGCACCGGCAACAGTGCAAAATCTTTGTGGCACCTCTGCAATCTGTTTTTTATCATCTGGCGATTCAATAAAGGCCGCAATAGATCCCCTGATATGCGCCATATCTACGCCAGCTTCACTGAATACAGCCTGAACAAGCAGACTAAACTCACCCTCTTTTTCAGGTGTAATGCCAACCTGTCTGGCTTTTTCTATAGCAGCAGGTGCGGCATGTGCCGGAACCAGATTACTGACTGAGGTTTCAACAAACAGGATATCGCCCGCAATCTCCATTAACACAGATTCATCCGGGATAACGTCGCCCGCAACAATTTCATTGATGCGGTTTGCCTGGCCTTTCATGCGCTCCCGCAGTTCACC
>JAJRZI010000075.1 GCA_024275295.1 Gammaproteobacteria bacterium
CAGCAAATTCTTCGTTTATTGCAGCTTAATTTATTTGAAAAACGTGACTTGATGGCCTTGCTGCGAGGTGATCCTATACATGATAAACAATTCAATATAAATCAGATGGCTTTGCTGTGAAAGTTAACGGGACAGCAGTGACCGCATTTACAAAGTTGACTGCCATGGGGCTGGAGCCTTCTGAGCGGGCGCTCACTTCTTATGGCAATACCGCTTCAGCAATGAGCAAGACCCTTAATCAGATGATTGAGGCTGTTGCTGATGCCACTGTTGGTGAGTTTGAGCGGTTGAAAGAGTTTGGCATTAAAGCTGCCGTTGAAGGTAATAAGGTTTCTTTTACGTTCAGGGGCGTTAAAACTACTGTAAAGAAAGAGACGGCTGCTATTCAGTCTTACCTTTTGCAGCTTGGCCAGACTGAGTTTGCAGGAGGTATGGAGAGACAGGCCAATACTTTAAATGGTGCACTCTCAAATCTTGGTGATGCCTGGGACAACTTGCTTGACCGTATGCTGGATGATAAGGCAAGTAGCGGTATCCAGTATATGCTTCGCAGCCTTGGTGAGCTTTTAGATTATATCTCTAATACAGGTTTGAGCGTTTTCCAGAAGGTGTTTATTGCTGGGTTGGCTTCTATTGAGAATGGATTTATTAGCCTTAAGGCCACCTCTGAAATTGTTTGGGAGAGCATAAAAGCATCTGGTATGGGTGCAATTAATGTGCTTAAGGATGCGCAATCTGGGCTTTATAGTGGTATGGCCACGGCCTTGGATTTTGTTGGTGCAGATGAAAAAGCGGCCAATATGCGTAAAGCTGCTGAGGCCTTGAGGCCGTTGAGTAATGCTTATGATGAATTAGCAAGGAAAATAACAGAAATTAAAGCGGCCCGTGATGCGGCTATTGAGTCCAATGACCAGGCTGTTATTTCAGTATTTAAAAGAATTGATGCAAATAAAAAAGAGGCAGCAAGTCTTGATGATGTGGCAAAGAAACTTAAAAAGGTTGATCAGAAACCAATTGTAGATGTGAAGGCGGCACAGAAAGCAGCGAAGGCATTAGAACAATTTAAAAAGCAGGTGCGCGATGCAATTGATCCCACTGCCGCATTAAAAGAGACAATTCTGATGCTGAATTTGGCTCTTGAAATGACATCAGATACCGCAGAAAAAGCAAAGATATCTGCGGCGATTGAAAAGATGTATGACCAGATAGATGAAATTGAAGAGTTGCCAGTTGCGCTTAAAAATTCAACAGAAACTATGTCAGAATTTGCGGTGCAAGCAGCACGGGAAATTCAGACATCCTTTGCTGATTTTTTGTTTGATCCTTTCAGTGATGGTATGGATGGAATGGCATATGGTTTCGCCAGAACAATGCATAAGATGGCTTCAGACGCGCTGGCTGCTCAGTTGACATCAAAGATGTTTGGTGACTATGGCAAGACTGGAGAGATGGGCGGGTTGGTTGGTGGTTTTATTAATGAGTTCTTTCAGTTTCATGAGGGTGGCATTGTTGGTCAGGGAGGCGTCACACGTATGACCAGCCCTTTGGTTTTTGCTGGCGCACCCCGTTACCACTCGGGTGGTATTGCGGGCCTTAAACCGTTGGAGATGCCTGCTATCTTGCAAAAGGGTGAGGAGGTGCTGCCGCGTAGTGATCCACGCCATGCGGCGAATGGCGGCGGTGTCCCTCCACAATTTAATATAGCTATCGTCGATGAGCGTGAGGCCCTGGAGAAATTTATGGCCTCCCCTGCTGCTAGTCCATACTTCGTCCACCACATAAAACGCAATGCACAGGTAATTAAAGGGATACTCAGTTAATGCTTTATTTAAATGCAGCCATTACCAACCGCTGTGGTTGGCTGTATCTTGGATAGATATTTATGAGTAATGTGATTCAGTTTCCAACTAATGAAAAAAGACTATTGAATGGTGTTGAAGCTTGGATCAATGAGTTGGTAATAAAATCAGGACAGTCTAAACATATGGCAGATATTCTATCTGCTCGTATAAGAGATCGGTTTACAAAATATGTAAATCATCAAATTGAATTACCTTGTAATATCCCATTTCCTGATCATGCTACAGATATTGAGAAAGAAGCGATCAGGGCCGCTGTTGATGATCTGACTCTTGATTTGAAAAAGATAATAGAGAAGTTTTTTATTGATAATTTACTATCTGATTTTGAAGACTTAGAGTCACTACGATATTTCTTGGAATATCCAAATTAAAAGCTATTAGGAAGAAGCCTAAAAAGCGACCTCCTGAGAGGCCGCCTAAGCAATGATCTCATAGTAGTACATACCCTGGGCATGCCCTGCAATATGCATTCATACCCAAGAACACCAAGAAAAGTATTCTTGGGTAATCATTGGACAAGCTTAGGTTTTGATTATCTCTGGATCCCACCCCATCTGTTCTAGTGCCTGTATCGTCCGTTTAGCAACAGGCTCAAGCATCTGAAACAACTGCCACCCTGTTAACCCATCAAGTTTGCTCTTATCAATCTGTATGGCCAAAGCCTGTACTCCTTGGAGATGAGCCAAGGCTTCATAAACCAGATAGTCTGGCCCTAAAATGCATGCTCCTTTACCAGGCTTAGTATCTTCACTTGAATGCTTTTGCTCTGTGGTGCCCATTTCAATCCCCTATCAACATTAAATGTATATACAATAATAGCGGGATAGATATTTTTGGCAACTTTTTTTGTATATGCAATAATAAGAGGATGGAATCTACTGAAAAGAAACGCCGGGGGCGCCCACCAAAGGATGACAATGCAACTGAAGTGCTGCCGCCTATACGGGTAACTCCAGAGCAAAAACAGCGTTATAAAAATGCGGCTAAGAAAGCTAGTTTAGCACTATCGGCTTGGATTAAGTCTGTTGCTGATAAAAATTCTTAACCCTGTGATTCTTAAGCTCTGATGGGGTTTCTTTGCCTGAGCATTGATAAGTAGCTCACGGAGTGAATCTGATTTGGACTATTGGTATTATGACAAGTAAATCCGACATTGAATGGACAGAGCAGACTTGGAATCCGACAACGGGCTGCACGAAAGTGTCTGCTGGCTGCCAGCACTGTTATGCAGAGGCCATGGCTAAGCGGTTAGAGGCCATGGGCTCATCTGGATATGAAAATGGGTTTCAATTGTCCTTGATGCCAGCCAGGCTAGAACAGCCGCTACGGCGTAAGAAAGCAACAGTGTATTTCGTTAATTCAATGAGTGACCTCTTCCATGAAGAGATTCCAGATTCATATCTTGATCAGGTGTTTGATATTATTCGGCAAACTCCTCACCACACCTATCAGATACTAACTAAAAGAGCTGTACGATTACCTGAGTATTTCAGTGATAGAGCGGTGCCGTCTAATGTATTGCTTGGTGTAACGGTAGAGAATCAAGAACATGGACTTCCAAGAATTGACTATTTACGCCAAGTTGATGCTCACATTCGGTTTCTGTCGGTGGAACCCTTGCTGGAGGATCTTGGAGAACTAGATCTATCCGATATTCACTGGGTTATTGTAGGAGGGGAATCTGGCCCCAAGGCACGGCGAATGCACAAAGAATGGGTTGAGAGTGTAAAACAGCAGTGTGATACAACCAGCACTGCCTTTTTTTTCAAGCAATGGGGTGGCTGGGGTGCTGATGGCGTGAAGCGGAACAAGAAGGCAAACGGCAAAAAGCTGAAAGGCAGAATATATCAGTCCTACCCCACTGCAGTACCTCTTTGATGATCAAGGATGTGCTTAGCAACTTTCATAGATAAACCAATTGCGCGGCCGGACTTGTTCGCTACTGCAAAAAAAAGTGAGTATAGCGGAGCGCCCTGTAGTGGTAGCCGCAAAGGTTGGGCAACAGCACCAAAAATAGCTTTCAAGCGCTCATCCCTCACAAACTTCTCCATGGTATCAACATTGACATGCCGATGCTGTCCTGGCGTACTCTTAAAAAGATCCTGTTGCTTATTTTCACAATAGAAATACTGCTTCCATTCATCAGTACCTAAGCAGGCTGTAAGTCGAGCTGCTTTATGTTCATCAACAGCATCCAGATCCAGCGCTGCCTGACGGTATAGTCCGCTGAGTGGGAACAGGTACCAAAGATCAATTGCTCGGGTCTCGGCAATGGCCTGAATGGTTTTCCAATCCACCTCCATACCATAGGGGTCAAGGAATATAACTGCACGAGTATTTTTCCAATCTGTTTCGGCACAAAGTTTGAGCACTTGGCCATTAGCATCTTCTGAATATAGCTTAATCTTCTTCTCTTCATGGCTATTACAAAGGGACTTAAGATCAGAAAAGCGCTGGGCATGATTCTCTATGAAAATATATTCATCAAATGGGGGAGTGCTATCGAGGGCAATCGATGCTGATCCATCTAGTTGAATATCCTTACCGTCAATGTGGTAAGTGCTGCTCCAAGAACCGGCAAAGGCATCAATGTAAATAAGCCGGAAATTTTGATTCTTGAGAGCTTTGGCGTAAAAATGGAGGTACTCTCTAAGAACTTCCAGTTTTAGCTGTGTCCATGCGCCACCAAACCGATGTTCCACCATTGTTAGTTATCCTTACCTTTCGTATGCTTGCTATTGCAACCGTTTCCAATAGGCGATCTTCTGTTCCTCCTTAACTTCCATGTACCCATCTATGCTCAATCCAGAGGGGTTGTAATAAAACACTCAGAGGCGGTTTCTAGGCGGATGGAAGAGCTCCATGGAAATCTTATGAGCTATGAGAATTTTAGATAGTGCTTGGCAAAGCTCGAACTTACCCAAAACTTACCCTGGTATAAAAATAACCAACGATAAGTGGCGATAACTCTTTGTTTCTATATAACAAAATGGTACTCCCTAGGGGAATCGAACCCCTGTTACCGGCGTGAGAGGCCAGCGTCCTAACCGCTAGACGAAGGGAGCAGGAGAGAACTTCAAAGAGGTGCTATTATACTCAGCTTAACCCAAGCCTCAAGTCTCTATTGCCAGGAAAATAAAAATAGTTACTCCAACCATTATTCCGCGTGCGGAACATACTATCTCTCGTGCCAATATCAGTGAAAATGCTGTTAAGGTTCTCTATCGTCTAAAAAAAGCGGGCTATCAGGCCTATTTGGTCGGTGGTGGCGTGCGTGATCTGCTACTGGGGCGCGAGCCTAAAGATTTTGATGTGGCTACAGATGCCACGCCAGAGGATGTCAAGCAGGTCTTTCGTAATTGCCGCCTGATCGGTCGACGATTTCGATTGGCTCACGTCCACTTTGGGCGAGAGATCATTGAGGTAGCTACCTTTCGTGGCATGCATGAATCCACCTCGGATCAGGCCAGACAGGACAGCGAAAATGGCATGCTGTTGAGAGATAATGTCTACGGCACCATTGAAGAGGATGCACTGCGGCGCGATTTCACAGTGAACGCCCTCTATTACAACATCGAAGATTTTTCGGTGGTGGATTATGCCGATGGCCTGAAGGATCTGGAGGCAGGTGTGTTGCGCCTGCTGGGTGATCCTGAGCAGCGTTATCGTGAAGATCCGGTGAGGATGCTGCGTGCTGCCCGGTTTGCTGCCAAGCTGGGGTTTACCATCAATCCTGCATGTGAAAAACCGTTGCTTGAGAATGGTGATCTGCTTGATGGTGTGCCCCCTGCACGTCTGTTTGACGAGCTGCTGAAGCTATTTCTGGGTGGGACGGCGCTGCATGCCTTTGAGAAGCTGCGCCACTTTGATCTTTTTCGACATCTGTTTCCAGAGACGGAGGAGTGTCTGAGTCATGAAGAGCAGGGCTTTCCCATCACCTTTGTTATTCGGGGGCTAAAGAATACCGATACCCGTGTCCGTGAAGGTAAACCAGTCACCCCGGCGTTTCTGTTTGCTGTTTTTCTCTGGGAGCCAACTCGGCTGCGTGCGCAACAATTAGAGGCAGAAGGTAGATCCAGGCATGATGCCATGATGGAGGCAGGCAGAGAGGTGATCAGCCGGCAGATCAGCCGGGTCTCCATTCCCAAACGTTTTTCGTTGCAGATGCGTGAGATCTGGAATATGCAGCATCGTTTGGAGCTGCGTGGCAAACGGGCGTTGCGCCTGCTGGAGCATCCCCGTTTTCGGGCAGCATATGATTTCCTGCTGCTGAGGGCTGAATCCGGTGAGGCAGATGTTGAGCTGGCAGAGTGGTGGACGTTGATACAGGATGTAAGTGAAGAGAAACGCATTGAGATGGTCAATGCGACCGGGGGAGGTGGCAGAAAGCGCCGCCGGAGACCCCGCAAGCGCCCTGCAAAGGAATAAAAATGAGTGTCATTGTCTATATTGCTTTGGGCAGCAACCTGGATGATCCGGCAAACCATATCCGGCGTGCCTGCCAGGAGTTGGGTGCCTTACCGCAGACCCGTTGCCTACAGTACTCTCGTCTCTATCAGAGCACCCCTCATGGGCCAACGGATCAGCCGGATTATATCAATGCTGTTGCAGAGCTTGAGACAATGTTGCCGCCGAATGAACTGCTCTCAATGCTGCAGGCGTTAGAGAAGGCGCATGGCCGGGTTCGTACGGGAGAGCACTGGGGGCCACGCCCCCTGGATCTGGATATCCTGCTATACGGTGATCAACAGATCGATGGCCCTGACCTGCAGATTCCCCACCCCTACATGGCGCAGCGCGCCTTTGTACTCTACCCGCTTGCAGAGCTGATATCGGATTTGAATATCCCAGGTTGCGGTGTGTTGAGTGATCTACTGCGATCATGTCCAGCAGCGGGGCTGGAGCCAGTGAATGACCTGTATAACTGATTTGAATCCGCCGGGTTATGTTGTTGTTGAAGGGCCGATAGGTGTGGGAAAAACCAGCCTGGTCAGGCGTCTGGCTGAAAGCTTTGGCAGTGACACTCTGTTGGAAAATGCGGAAGAGAACCCGTTTCTGGATCGTTTTTATCAGGATGGTCAACCGGCAGCGTTGCCGACGCAGCTCTTCTTTCTGTTTCAGCGCAGCAAGCAGCTACAGGCACTGCGACAGAGGGATATGTTCCGTACCGCACTGGTGGCTGATTTTATGCTGGAAAAAGATCCCCTGTTTGCCCGCTTGAATCTGGACGAAGAGGAGTTGAAACTCTATGAACAGGTCTTTGCCCGGCTGACGGTGGAGACACCGGTGCCTGATCTGGTGGTCTATCTGCAGGCGCCTGTGGAGGTCTTGATGCAGCGCATAAAAAAGCGCAACCGAAAGGTGGAGCGCATGATAGCGGTAGATTATCTGCAGAGATTGTGTGATATCTACACCGAGTTCTTCTATTACTATAACAGGTCGCCGCTATTGATCATCAATGCTGCGGATATCAACCCCGTGTAGCGGGATGCCGATTACCAACTGTTGCTGGAGCGCATCTGCTCAATACGCCGTGGTAAACATTACTTTAACCCTGCGCCGCTGTTGCTGTAGGTTTAATTACTATTGGATTGGATTCTCATGTCAGATATCACAATTGCAACGCTACAACAGATGAAAAAACAGGGCGAGAAGATTGCCGTGCTGACCAGCTACGATGCCAGCTTCACCCGCCTCATCGAGGAGGCCGGGGTGGAGGTGTTGTTGGTGGGTGATTCGTTGGGGATGGTGATCCAGGGGCAGGAGAGCACACTGCCCGTGAAGGTGGATGATGTGGTCTACCACACCCAAAACGTCGCCCGCGCCCGTCGCAAGGCCTTGATCGTGGCTGATATGCCCTTCATGAGCTACAGCTCTGCCGCCCAGGCGCTGGATACGGCGGCCCGTCTGATGAAAGAGGGTGGGGCGCAGATGGTCAAGCTGGAAGGGGGTGCAACGCAACTGGATACCGTGCGCCACCTGGTTGCCCATGCCGTACCTGTCTGTGCCCACCTGGGGCTGTTACCGCAATCGATACATAAACTGGGTGGATACCGTGTACAGGGGCGTGATGAAGAGACAGCCACTGCGATGAAAGAGGATGCCCAGGCGTTGCAGCAGGCCGGCGCCCAGATGCTGGTGCTGGAGTGTGTACCAGCAGGCCTTGCCGGTGAGATCAGCCAGATGCTGGATATACCTGTGATTGGCATTGGTGCCGGGGCCGCCTGTGATGGCCAGGTGTTGGTCTTGTATGACATGTTGGGCGTTGTTTCTGGTTATCTCCCGAGATTTGTCAAAAATTTCCTGGCAGATACAGAGTCGATTCCAGCTGCCCTTGCGGCCTACGTTCAGGCGGTGAAAGAGGGTCGTTTTCCAGAGGCAGAGCATAGCTTTTGATGGATAGTGTCAACAGTATAAAAGAGTTGCACCAGCGGATAGCTGTTTGGCGTGCGGCGGGTGAATCCGTCGCATTGGTGCCCACCATGGGCAACCTGCATGCGGGGCACCTTGAGCTGGTCAAACAGGCACAGCAGCGGGCAGACCGGGTGATCGTCAGCATCTTTATCAATCCAATGCAGTTTGGTGTGGGGGAGGATTTTGACAGCTATCCCCGCACCCTGGAGCAGGATGCTGCGCAGTTGCAGGCGGTTAAAACAGACCTGCTGTTTATCCCTCCGGTGCAGGAGGTCTACCCCCGTGGGCAGGCGGCACAGACTGTCGTTAGCGTGCCGGTGCTCTCTGATATGCTCTGTGGCGCTTCACGGCCGGGGCACTTTAGCGGGGTTGCCACAGTGGTCTGCAAGCTGCTTAATATGGCGCAGCCCGATCTGGCGCTGTTTGGTACAAAAGATTATCAGCAGCTGCTGGTTATCCGGCAGATGGTGGCGGATCTCTGCATCCCGGTCGAGATCATCGGGATACCCACGGTGCGGGAGGGGGATGGGTTGGCGCGCAGCTCACGCAATGGCTATCTGACAGCGGAAGAGCGGAGCCTTGCCCCTGCGCTCTACCGTACCCTGTGTGAAACATCCGCCGCCATTGCCGAGGGCAATAGTGATTACAGGGTGCTGGAATCAGAAGCCATACAGATGCTTGAGGCCGCAGGTTTCAGACCGGACTACTACAGCATCCGCAATGCAGCTGATCTCTCTGAGCCAGAGGGTGAGACAGAAAGCCTGGTTATTGTGGCTGCCGCCTATTTGGGGCGGGCGCGATTGATTGATAATCTGGTTGTAGATAAATGTTGATTTCTCATACAATTGATTACATATTGTGAATAACGCATAATGTGCCGCCTTTTTTTGTCCACGGAGCGCCAAGAGAAAATGCAGTTGTCCGTTCTCAAATGTAAATTACACCGTGCCTGCGTAACCCACGCAGAGCTGGATTATGAGGGATCTTGCGCCATTGATCGTGATCTGATGGACAGAGCAGGTATCCTGCCTTATGAGTAGATCCAGATCTATAACATTGCCAATGGCGAGCGTTTTACCACCTATGCCATCGAGGCAGAGGCTGGATCACGCATTATCTCCGTCAATGGCGCTGCTGCACATAAGGCAGCGCCTGGTGATCGGGTTATTATCTGCGCCTATGCCGGGCTGGATGAGAAGGAGCTGGCCAGCTTCAAGCCCTCTCTGGTCTATCTGAATGAACACAACCACATCACTCGCACTGGGGAGCAGATTCCAACCCAGGTGGCATGATCCTGGAAAAATGAGTGATTGAGGTGGCATGAAAAAGCGGAGTTTAGACTCCGCTTTTTTTATGCCGCCGGGCTTACCGGGTTGGGTACTGGATTGAGGATGGCCTCATGGTAGAGATCCAGATATTGGATGGCGCTGGATGGCCAGCTGAAATCCTGCTGCATACCTGTTATAGCCAGTTTTTGCCACCAGGAGTCGGGGCGGTGATAGAACTCGATGGCGTGCTTAATGGCCTCCCAGAGGGCAGGGGCGGTGGGGGCGTCAAATACAAATCCTGTGGCGTTGCCGTCAAGCAGGCGTTGGGCGGTGACATCAACAACCGTATCGGCCAGTCCGCCGGTGCGGCGCACAATGGGCACTGTGCCATAGCGCAGGCTGTAGAGCTGGTTCAGACCGCAAGGCTCAAATCGAGAGGGCATCAGAAAGCAATCGCTACCGGCTTCGATGCGGTGAGCCAACTGCTCATTGTATCCAATATGGATGGCAATATTACCAAGGTGGCGTTCACCGGCATCACTCAAGGCATCCTCAAAGTGAGTCACTCCGCTGCCCAACATGACAAGCTGCAGGCTCTCTATCCGAGCCAGTTTGGGCAGCAGCTCCAGTACCAGATCAATCCCTTTTTGTTCAACCAGACGCCCTACATAGCCCAGTAGAAAGGCATGCTCATCCTGAGGCAGCCCCATCTCTTTCTGGAGCTGTCGTTTGTTGATCCGTTTCAGTTCAAAGGCGTTGTGGTCAAAATGCTGATGGATATACGGGTCTGCTGCCGGATTCCAGTAGTGATAATCAATGCCATTGAGCACGCCGGAGAGCCGATCCTGCCGGTGGCGCAACAGCCCTTCGAGTCCATAGCCAAATTCGGGCGTGCAGATCTCATGGGCGTAGGTGGGACTGACGGTATTTAGCCGGTCGGCAAAAGCCAGGCCGCCTTTGATAAAAGAGAGGTTACCGTGAAATTCCAGACCATTATGGCTCCAGAGTTCAGCAGGCAGTTGTAGCTTCTGGAATAGTGTGTGGCTGAATATCCCCTGGTAGGCCAGGTTGTGAATGGTAAATAGCGTCGCAGGCCGGTTCCCCTCGTAATGCAGCAGTGGAGGAACCAGGCCGGTTTGCCAGTCGTTGCAGTGGACGATATCGGGTTGCCAGTTTTGACCCGCCTGATTCAGTGCCACGGCAACAATGGCCCGACAGAAGAGCGCAAACCGCTGGGCATTATCGGGCCAGTCGTGGCCATCCGGGCCGACGTAGGGGTTGCCGGGGCGGCCAAACAGCTCAGGCGCATCGACCAGATAGAGTGGGATATGCTCAGAGAGTGTGCCGGAGAGCAGACGCACAGGTTCCAGGTGCCCGCCAAGGTAAAGTGTTGCCACCTCTTTCAGTGGGATGGCCTTCTCCACCACCTCAGGATAGGCCGGCAGAATCAGGCGGATATCATGATTTAGATGGCGTAGCGCAGGTGGCAGGCTACCGGCAACATCGGCAAGACCACCGGTCTTGATCAGGGGTTGTGCTTCACTGGCGGCAAACAGTATTTTTAGCGGTGCTTGTGTATCTATTGGGAACAAATTGGTTATGTTATCCATGCTTTATTTCTTATTGACAACAACATGAATTGTCTGGGTTTGAATGTGAATTTGCGTATACTCTAACACATGTCGGGAAGGTATCTGTGCTGGAGTTGTCTGCACATTACAACGCAACTGGATATAAAAATTATGGCCATACTAAATCAGACTGAAGAGTGGCGGGCTTTGGAAGACCACTGGAAAAAGTGCTCTTCTGCACAGATGCGGGATCTTTTTGCACAGGATCCAGAGCGTTTTGAAAATATGTCTCTGAGTAGTTGCGGCATGTTGTTGGACTATTCCAAAAACATTATTGATCGTAAGGGGTTGGGATTGTTGATGGAGCTGGCCCGGGCAGCAGAGCTGAAAACCTGGATCCGGCGCATGTTCGCCGGTGATCGTATCAACAATACAGAACACCGTGCGGTACTTCATGTGGCGTTGCGTAACCGGGGCAGTCGTCCTGTCTGGCTGGATGGTGAGGATGTGATGCTGGGGGTGCGAGAGGTATTGGCCCATGTTGCATCATTCTCCGAGGCGGTGCGCAGTGGCGAGTGGAAAGGGCATACCGGGCGCAGGATTACCGATGTGGTCAATATCGGCATCGGTGGCTCCAACCTGGGGCCGTTGATGGTGACTGAGGCATTAAAGCACTACCAGACACCGCAGTTGCAGATGCATTTTGTCTCCAATGTGGATGGTACCCATATCGTGGAGACCTTGAAGCCACTGAACCCGGAAACCACACTCTTTATCGTCGCTTCCAAGACATTCACTACACAAGAGACCCTGACCAATGCCCATACGGCACGGGAGTGGTGTCTCCATGCCTTGGGGGATGAAGCGGCCATTGCCCGCCATTTTGTTGCTGTCTCCACCAATACTGAGGCGGTCAGTGCCTTTGGTATCGACCCGGCCAATATGTTTGGTTTTTGGGATTGGGTGGGTGGCCGCTATTCACTCTGGTCTGCCATCGGCCTGCCGATTGCCATTGCCGTGGGCATGGAGCAGTTTGAAGAGCTATTGACCGGCGCGCACGAGATGGATGAGCATTTCCGTACCGCCGAGCTGCCGGAAAATATGCCGGTAATCCTGGCGTTGCTGGGGATCTGGTATGTGAATTTTTTTGGAGCGCGCACCCATGCCATTCTGCCTTATGATCAATATCTGCGCTATCTACCGGCCTATCTGCAACAGGCCGATATGGAGAGTAACGGCAAGCGGGTGATGCGGGATGGCAAGGTTGTGGAGTACGCCACTGGGCCTGTGGTGTGGGGTGCTGCGGGTACAGATGGCCAGCATGCTTTCTATCAGCTGATTCATCAGGGCACCGAGATGATACCGGCAGATTTTATTATCCCATTGAAAAGCCATAACCCTGTGGCGGATCAGCATCAAAAACTGCTGGCCAACTTTCTTGCGCAGACTGAGGCACTGATGAGGGGGCGTACCCGTGATGAGGCGCGAGATGAGCTGGAGCAGACAGGGTTGGAGGTGGAGCGTATTGTTGATCTGTTGCCGCACAAGGTATTTCCGGGCAACAGCCCAACCAACAGTATCCTGATCGATCAACTGACGCCGCGTCGACTTGGCGCGCTGATTGCGCTCTATGAGCACAAGATCTTCGTGCAGGGTGTGATCTGGAATATCAACTCATTTGACCAGTGGGGCGTAGAGTTGGGTAAGCAGCTTGCGAGCGTTATTTTGGCTGAGCTGAAGGGCGAGGCAGAACCTGCGGAGCATGATGCATCCACATCCAGTCTGATTGATTACTGCAAACGGCACGGGTAGGGTGCGCCGTGCTAACCCGGCCGGTGCCTGAGCGAGGCAATCCACCTGGAATCACGCAACATCAGCGGGGCCGCCATACACAGCACCACCAGATGAACCCACCATTGCCCCATCCATGCCGGAGTTATGCCATTTTTCATCCATGTGCCCGATACGCTCAGTAGATTGAAGAAGGTAAAATAGATCAGGAAGGCGAGAAACATGCGGCCATAAATGCCCTGGCGTGGTGCTGAGCGGCTCCAAGGCATGCTTATCAGGGTAAAGACGACTACCGCCAGGGGAAAGGCCAGGCGGTACTGCAACTCAGCTCGGTCTTTGATCCCGTCCGATGCCCATAGTGAGGCCGTGGAGCGGGTCTTACTTCTCAAGGATATTGGCTGTTTTGTCTCCTGAATAATACGCACGGCATATTTTCCAAATTCGGTGATACTGTAGTCCGGGCGCCCCGGCAGGCCCTCATATCGATAGCCATTGATGAGCACTACAAAACGGTCTCCTGTCTTTTGATCCACATATTGATAGCCTTCATCGGCAGTAATCAACCCTATTTCGCCATGTTGGCGATTTTGTACGAAGACGTTGTGCATGCGCTTGTCCAGCAGCAGATCCTCGGCAAAAAACACCAGGTCGCCCCTGCTGAATTCATTGAAGCGTCCGGCTGCTGCGCTGGTGATGCTTGCAACGGCCTCCTGCTCATATTTGATCGCTTCGATGGCCTGGTTGGCCCAGGGTCGTCCCACAAGGGTTAGCCAGGCCACTATGGCGATTATAGGAAGTACGGAATAGAGAAATGAACGATAGATACGAAGCGTACCGATACCGCAGGAGGCCAGGGCGGTCATCTCGCTGTCACGGTACATGCGCCCAAGGGTATAGAGAATAGAGAAGAAGAAGGCGGCAGGAAGCAGCACCCCCAGCACCCGTAGAACCTCCAGGCCAAGCAGTGTCAGGATGACATCGTTGGCAAGAGAGCCTGCCGCTACGCGCTGCAGGTTATTAACGAATGCATGGCCAACCAATATCAATAGCAGAACGGCAAGGATTGCCAGCAGACATTTCAGCGTTTCGCGTAGTAGATAACGGTCGATGATGGAGAACATCTACAGATACCTAAACCCAATCTGGCCGTGTCTGACAAGTAACTGCATCAACTGCTTACCCTTCTGCGCTGTAATAAAATGAGAAGGCAGCGAGTGTAGCATTAACATAACGTTAATGCAGGGTGGTGCGCCTATTGCCCAATAGCAACCAGCATGGTTTTTCCAAAGGTGGCTGATCGGTATTCAGCCAGGTTGCGGGTCATTTCATCCAGGTGGGTGCTGGCATCCTTCATGCGTACGACAGCTTGATGACATTGCTGCTGCTTAATGGCGGCATAGAGGAGACCGCCGGGCATAATGATAGTGATGAGACTCTCTTTAATGCCGAATTTTCTCTCCTCCGCTATGCGGGTCAATCTCGCTTTTTGTGCCTGAAGGTTGGAGCGCATCTCTTCCATCTGTCCGATGAGTTCTGCAGAGTTGGTGGCTGGCAGTGAGTTGATCAGGCCGGTCTTATCATTAACCTGAATCCAGACGGAATCGCTGGATTTGAGCAGAGTTGATCTGATGGTGTTAGTGGCTTGAGAGACGGCCGAAATTAGAATCAGTACCATAAAGGCGCCAAGGCGAAACGGTAGGTGTGGGAGCGACAATGGGCAATCTCGTAGTGGCGTCTTGAAATTAAGAACAGCAGCAGGATAGCAGCAGCAACCTTAACGTGGTGTTAAACAATTGTTAATAGCACGTTAACGAAACCGCCATTCTGCCCGCCCCCCTCCATCAGTGGGGGATTCCAGCCTCAGCGACCAGCCAAAGCGTTCACACAGTCGGCTGGCTATGGCCAGACCCAATCCCCTGCCGGATCTCTTTACATTGGCACCCCGCTTCCCTCTTTCAAATATTCTTTGCAGATCCGCTGCTGCGATGCCGGGGCCGCTGTCCTCTACTAGCAGGCGATCTTCCTCCAGGAGAATGCGGACATGCCCCTCGGTGGTATAGGCCAGGGCGTTGCGCAACAGGTTGTCGACCACCATGATGGCGGCGGCTGGTGGTGCCATGAGTTTGGGATTTGCCCTCAGATCAAGGTCGAGTTCTATTGGCCGACCGGCCAGACTCTCCCGCCGGTTGACCACCAATCTCTCCAGCTCTGATGCCAGATCGGTCCAGTTGCCCAATGAGGAGCTCTCCACCTTTTCCCGTGCCAGCCATAATAGCACCTCCAGGGTTCCGGCCATCCCTTCTGCGGCTCGCATGATGCGCTCAGCCTTGGGACGCAGGGCGCTGGGCAATGCGCTGTTGGTGAGCATGCCCTCAGCGGTTGCCTGGATCACCGCCAACGGGCTGCGTAGCTCGTGGCTGGCATCTGCCGTGAATTCACGCTCTCTGCAGATAAAGGCCGCCAGACGATCCTGATAGGCATCAAAGGCGGCGGCCAGATTACCCACCTCATCGTTGGCGAACTCCCTGGCTAGCGGTTTACTCTCTGCCTTTGGTTCAGTTGCCTGTACCCGCTGGGCCAGATCCTTTATGGGGCGAATCACCCGCCTGGAGAGCCAGAAGCCGAACCAGGTGGCCGCAAAGGTGGTCACCAGGAATATGCCGGCCAGTAGCAGGGTGAAGATCTGCTCGTGCTGTTCAAGCTGTGTATCGTCAAATAGTAGGTAGAAGCGTTCACCAGCGCGCTCTGCTATGCCCACATCGTACTCTCGGCCCTTATGCGCTATTTCATGTAGGCCGCTTTCCAGATCGGCAAGGAATTTAAATCCTGAGGGGGCTTCGCCTGTGGGCGTGCGGTAGGCAACCCAGTGGGCTGAGTGCATCTCTGTCACCCCATTGGTGTTATCCATAAAGTGTTGCAGATCGCCCATCACGTAGGCATTCATAAGCTGCCGTTCCAGGCTTTCCAGGGCAAAAAATAGCAATCCCGCCAGCAGCAGGCCGACAATGGCGCCCAGCAGCGGGTAGGAGAGGATCAGGCGGGTGCGAAGGCTATGACGGTAGGACATTGGTGGCTGTCAGGCGGTAGCCGATCCCACGCACCGTATGCAGCAGTGAGGTGTCGAATGGCTTGTCGATAATCGTGCGTAGGTTATGGATGTGTACCCGCAGGGCTTCACCATCAGGCGGTTCATCTCCCCATAGAACCCGTTCAATGCGCTCGCGTCGCACCACGCTGGGTGCAGCCTGCATCAGCACTTTAAGGATCTTGAGGCCGGTGGGTGAAACAGTGAGCGGCTGGCCGGCGCGCTGAACCTCCAGGGAGTTCATATTTAGCTCCAGATCCTCCACCTGCAGTATGTTGCCGGGCAGGTTCTGAGAACCCCGCCGCTCCAGGGCGGTCAGGCGGGCGAGCAGCTCACGCAGAGAGAAGGGTTTGACCAGGTAGTCGTCCGCCCCCTGCTCGAAGCCGGCCAGACGGTCTTCTAGCGTGTCGCGAGCGGTGAGCATGATGACCGGCGTCCAGCGGCCTGCATCGGATCGCAGTTGGCGGCAAACCTCCACCCCATCAAGCCCTGGCAGCATCAAATCCAGCACAATGGCGTCATAATCATTGGATACTGCAAGGTGTAGTCCGGTGACACCATCTGCTGCTGCATCGATTGTATGACCATGGCTTTCCAGAAAGTCGGCCAGTTCAATTGCCAGATCGTTGTTATCTTCAATCAATAGCAGATGCATGCGGTACAGCATACGTGATGTGCTATCCGTAGTCACTTTGCCGGTATGTGATGGTCGCATTCGGATCGGCGAGGCCTCGGTTTTTGAGGATGATCCAATACCAGGCCAAACTGTTGAACCAGCAGATGGCCAGCGTCCAGAGATCATGGGAAAGGAAGTGTGCGCCTCTTAGCTGCTGGGTGAGTCCAAACAACACGCCGCAGGTGAGACCAATGCCAAGCCCATGAAAGCGCCAACGGGGATGGGTCTGGAGAAAAAAGAAGTAGAGTGCTATCAGGGCGTAGCCGCCGCTGGCATGACCCGCCGGGAAGCATTTGCCATGGCTCTGCTGTCCGGTGTGCAGCTCGAACAGCCTGAGGTAGTGTTGCTCACCTCCGTAACGCAGCAGATCCCAGGGGCAATCGACATGAGTCAGGCTCTTTCCGGCACTGACCAGCAGGGCGGAAATCGGCATGGAGAGCGCAAGGTACCATAGCGCCCGTCGATAGGGCCGCAGTTTCTCGATCCGATGGCTGGCTGCAGCCAGGCCAAAAACAAGCAGTGCCAGGGCCTTCACCAGTTGAGCTGCATCCTTATGCAGGATGTTGGAAAAGAGAAAATTACGCCGCAGAATCCAGTGTCCCCCCTCTAGCTGGTAGAGCCAGTCAGCGACGATGAGATCAATCTGGCTCTGCTCCAGCAGCCCGACCAGAAGGAGAAAGATCATCAATGGTGCAATGAGATGGCTGCGCCAGAACTGGGAGTTAGTCATGGGTACCTACTACCCCCTGCATCCGGCGAACAGGTCGAGCTTTTTGTCATAAACAGTGGTGCTCACCCCCATCAGCCCAAGCAGTGAGTGAAAAATATTGTCATGTGAGTAATCCTTTTCGCCCCGCCCGTGCAGGCAGGTGCTGTTGATGCTGTTGTTTGTCGCAAATTCATCTGAAAACCACAGCATAAGTGGGACATGCTTCTGCTCATCGGGTGCAATAAAGTAGGGGAGGCCATGCAGATAGAGGTTGTTCTCGCCCAGTGACTCCCCGTGATCGGATATATAGATCATTGCGGTATTGAATCGTGCTGAGTTCCCTTTGAGAAAATCGATGGTTTTGGCCAGGAAATAGTCGGTGTAGAGGATGGTGTTGTCATAGGCATTAACGATCTCCTGCTGCTGGCACTCCTGTAGCTGATTGGTGGCGCAGACCGGCGTAAATTGCTCAAATGCCTTGGGGTATCTTAGGTAATAGGCCGGGCCGTGGCTCCCTTTCTGATGCAACACGATCACCGCATCGCCCTTGAGCTGTTCGATATAATCTTGCAGTTTATAGAGCAGAATCTCATCGTAGCACTCTGTCGCGTTGCAGAGATCCGGCACCGTAAGGTGCGACATCCTCTCCTGCTGAACCCGGTCACATGTCCCTTTGCAGCCGGAATTATTGTCCCGCCACAACACCTCGATACCGGCATGGGAGAGCACATCGAGCAGTCCCTCCTGCCCTTTGGCCTTTGAGTCGCTGTAGGCCTGTCGGCCAAGATGGGAAAAGAGGCAGGGTACGGAGGTGGCAGTGGCTGTCCCGCAGGAGTAGACGTTTTTGAAACTGATGACATCCTTCGTGCGGGTAAGGGGGGTGGTCTCTCGCTGGTAACCGTTCAGTGAAAAATTCATCTGCCGTGCCGTCTCACCCAGCACCAAAATGACCAGGTTATTTTTATCACCTTTTTTCCAGGCTGCCGTTAATGCGGCGTCCTCACCCAGCGGCTTGATTACCCGATTGCCATCCTTGAGGGAGCGATGGAGATAAGAGCTAAGTGAGTAGATGTAGCTGGTGGGGTTGATAAGGTATTTCAGGTATCGATTGTTTCTGGAGAGGGATGCATAGTCCTGATAAAAAGCAAATACCAGTGCCGCTACAACCAGCAGGCTGAGCAGCGCCAGCAACAGCTTTGATCCTATCTCCCTGGCAAAGGATCTGTATTGTATTTCGGTGCGAAGAACAAATGTGGAAGGAATGACCCCCAATAAAAACAGAGAGTAGAACATCTGTGGGTTGAGCAGTTCGAACGTCTCTTTATAGTCCGTCTGCATCACATTTTGCATCATGGTTCTATCCAGCATGATGCCGTAGCTATTCATAAAATAGCTTGCCAGTGAGGCGCTGATAAGCACCCCGATGACCAGGGGTTTAAAGATATATTTAAAGCAGACCAGGTAGAGAAACAGATTAAGCAATACAAGTAGCAGGACAAACTGGGATAGCATGAAACCAATGTTCACCGCAGTGAGATCATGCAGGAGATTTAGACTTGTCTTCCAGAATGAGAGGTTGTCAAAGAGGACTAAAAACAGGGCGATAACAAGTGTTAGCGCTGTGGTGCTTAACCTTGGTTTTAACCAAAGCCATGCAGGTATACCTATCCGTGATGGGTATAACAATCGAGATTGCAGTGAATTATTAACCTGTTTAGCCATAAAAATAATAAACACCAGCATATATATGCTGGCCATTATAAAAAGATAATGCAATCTTAAAGAAGTGAACATTAACGCCACGTTAATGTTTCATTAGCACGGTGTTAATGTTTGGCTGGTAGAATGAAACACAGGGATAGCGGATGAGGTATCCCGTTCCCATCAAAACTGATCTCTCTGCGGGTTGGTTGATTTCCACCACTTCGAGTGGTTCATTTCAACCAATATTAGAGTGCAAAAATAACTTAAAAAAGCATAACGTATTGACTGCACAGGAAAATCAATTAATGGCACGCGTCGTGCAAGTGTTTGTTGTTGTTCAAAGAAATTAACGATAGAACCATCAGACACCTAAATTGAGAAGAGGTTAATAGCAAACAATATGGCTAATAAATTTTTATCTACGAGTGCTTTTATCTGTGTATGTTTCCTGTCCATCCCGGTTGCCGGCTACGCCTGTGATACAGCAGGACATAGCGTGCTTGAGCAGGAAAAAAGTGAGCTTGCCGATCTGAATCTTGCCAGGCTGAAGAGTGATGAGACAGATGTGCTTCTATATAACTTCAGAACCGAGCGCTGCGTGCCCTTCAATAAAGCACATACAGAGTTGGAAGTCAGTGCGTTTATGCCCAGTGATGAAACAACGCAGGGAATGTACCAGGTATATCGCGGCCGGGGTAAAAGCCCGGTTGAGGCACTAGAACATACCCTCTTGTTTATGATCGAAGAGGAGCAAAGCTAAATACATCTTACTTCTGTTCCATCTCCCTCAACTATACGGTGGACAATATGTCCACCGTTTTTCTATGGTATGGCACTGTTCAGGGCATTGTGGTGGAGCCTGAAACGCCCGGAAAGAGGAGCGGTTAGCTAAATGGCAGGGTCTATACTGTGAGGTGGAATCGGAAGGAACCCGAAGGCAAAACAGCAACTGATCTAGGATAATGAACACAGTGATACGAGAGAAAAGTCCGTACAGGCAGCTAATCTACCGCCCTTTCTGGATCACCGTAACCGGCCTGTTGATCATCCTGACCCTGGCTTTGGCAGTGCTGATCAATTCCAGCTGGCGGGCGCTCGACCGCACTGCACCATTGAAGGAACACCTGGCGCTGATTGAAGAGATACAGCGTTACAGTGCCGAACTGGATAACCTGGCACCAAAATTCAAAACAACACCCCCAGAAAAATGGGTCACACAACTCACCCGGCTTAACAAGGCGTTAAAGGGTACGCTGGAGAGATCACAAATATTGAGCGATGAAGCACGATCGGCGCTGTTGCATGTGATTGACACACTGCAGGGTCTTAAAGTGGGTTCCGACCTCTCAACACTGAATATAAACATTCGCACGGCCCTGCACGCGGAGGTCAATGTTCAGAATAGATTGTTGATCCTGTTGGCCCGTGATAATCGTCTTGAACTGGAAGTTGCTACATTTATTGCGATCACTCTGACCTTGCTGGGTCTGTTAATGCTCTTTTTCCTACGTCATCGTATTCTAAGACCACTTGATGACTTGAGCCTGCTGATTACCCGGCTGGGGCGGCAACCGCTTCCTCCCGTGCCATTGGATGAGGTCGACCCCCTGCTGAAACCGCTGTTTATCGATTTTAATCGGTTTGTACAGCGTCTATCCGAATTGGAACTGGCGCAGCAAAAACACCGCCTGGAGCTTGAGAGCCGGGTTCGTGATGCCACGCAATCGCTATTGGAGTATCAACATACGCTGGCGCAATCGGAACGGCTTGCCGCCGTTGGTGAGCTTACCGCCGGGCTTGCACACGAGCTGCGCAACCCGCTGGCGGGCATTCATCTGGCGCTGGCCAACCTGAGCAATGAGATTGAAGACGGTGACAAGGTCTCCCGCCTCATGCTGGTGATGGAGGAGCTGGACAGGGTGACAAAACTGCTTAATCAGGTACTCGATCAATCACGCTATTCGCCAGAATCCGCCAGCCGTTTCAATCTTGCTGAGATGCTGGACTCTTTGTTGCAGTTGGTGCGTTATCAAATCCCCCCGGCAATTGTGATTGAGCAGACAGTGGCGAAAGATATCCAATGCAATCTGCCCCAGGGCCGATTGCGGCAGGCCATGCTCAATCTTATACTCAATGCGGCCCAGTCCATTGGCAAGGCGCAAGGCGTCATTACCATAGAGGCCAAAACTCATCAGGAGAGACTCACTCTGCGTATTTGTGACAGTGGACGCGGGTTTCCAAAAAACCTGCTTGAGCATGGAATACGCCCCTTTTCGACGGGTCGGGAGCACGGCACCGGGCTGGGACTCGTTATCGTGCGTCGCTTTTGTCATGAACAAGGGGGGGAGCTGACCCTGTCCAACCTGCCATCCGGGGGGGCTTGCGTAGAGATAACCCTTCCATGGAGGTCGCAACATGGCTAACACCCTACTGATTATTGAGGATGAACCCTTGCTGGGTGATGAGCTGTCGCGCCACTTCAAGCGACAGGGTTTCCATGTGGTTTTGGCCTCCAGCATCCAACAAGCCCGGCACTGGTTATTAAAACAGCGGTTGGAACCACTGGTTGTCATTTCAGATATGAACCTGCCCGATGGTAACGGACTGGATCTGCTGGAGGAGATTGGCGATCTGCGGGAGGCCAGTGAGTGGCTGTTTCTGACCGCTTATGGATCGGTGCCAGAGTCGGTTAGGGCGCTACAGCTTGGTGCCTATGACTTTCTCGAAAAGCCCTGTGATCTGGGGCGGCTTGACCTCGTTGTCGCCAGTGCCCAGCGCAGTGCCCAGGCTCAGCGGCGCCTGCGGGAACAGCACAGCATCCACAATCAGCGCTATTCGGTTGATGCATTCCTGGGTGTGAGCCAACAGGCGCAACAGATACGGGAGATGCTCAAACGCCTCTGTGAAATCCCGTTCAGCTCGGTCATCATCAGCGGAGAGACCGGCACAGGAAAGGGATTGATCGCCAAGATCCTGCATCACTCCGGTCCCCGATCCGCCGCCCCCTTCATCGCAGTCAACTGTGCTGCCCTGCCGCATGATCTACTGGAGTCAGAGCTGTTTGGCCACGAAGCGGGAGCGTTCACTGGCGCAAAAAAGATGCGCCGCGGCCTGTTTGAACAGGCGGATGGGGGCACACTGTTTCTGGATGAGATTGGGGAGATGCCGCTGGATCTACAGAGCAAACTACTCAAAGCCATCGAGGATCAGAAAGTCCGGCGACTGGGCAGTGAGGTTGAAACCGAGATCGACATCCAGATTATCGCAGCCAGCAATCAGAACCTGACGCAACAGGTCAGCGAAGGTCGATTCCGGGGCGACCTCTTTCATCGTTTAAGCCTGTTTGAACTTAAACTGCCATCACTACGAGAACGCAAGGAGGATCTTGAACAGCTGGTGCCTGCGCTCATCAGTGAATTTAATCTCAAGGCCCCCCGGCAGGTGACGAAGATTCCACAACAGGCGTGGCAACAGCTCCAGCGTCATGACTGGCCCGGCAACGTGCGCGAATTGCGCAATGTTATTGAGCGTTGTGTCCTGTTTGCGGGGGATGAAAATCTGCCGCTACAGTGGCTGCAGCTTGACACAATGCTCTCCCCGTCCCATAGCGCTGATGATGTCCTCATCATCCCGCTTGATGGCAGTATCTCGCTGGATGCGATGGAACGCCATATTATCAAAGAGGCGCTGCAGCGCTGCAACAACAGCACTGCTGCTGCGGCCCGGATGCTGGGGGTAAGCCGCGAAAAGCTGCGCTATCGAAAACAGAAACATGCACTGTGATCATTTAAAGAGAGTGAGGTAGAGATGTCGACAACAGAGGATCAGAGCAGCGGCTTGACCGCTTTTGAGCGGCGATCTGCCATCTCACTCGGCGCGGTGTTCTCCCTGCGTATGCTGGGTCTGTTTATGATTCTGCCGGTTTTTTCCCTGTATGCAGAGCATCTGCAGGGGGTGACTCCGACCCTGACCGGCCTGGCCATCGGAGCCTACGGTCTGACCCAGGCACTGCTACAGATCCCTTTTGGTATGCTTTCCGACCGCATTGGGCGCAAGCGGGTTATTATCATGGGTCTGCTGATCTTTGCTGCGGGCAGCGTGGTAGCGGCGCTCTCCGGTTCGATCTGGGGTGTCATCGCGGGTCGCGCCCTCCAGGGGGCGGGGGCTATCGCTGCTGCGGTGATGGCATTGATGGCGGATCTGACCCAGGAGGAGCACCGGGCAAGGGCGATGGCGATCTTCGGCGGCAGCATTGGCATGTCGTTCACCCTGGCGCTGGTATTGGGGCCGGTGCTTAATGGCTGGATCGGTGTCTCCGGCATCTTCTGGCTGACTGGCGGGCTGGCGCTCTCGGGTATCCTGATGACGCGCTATTGGGTTCCTCAACCGTTGGTCAGTACCTTTCACCGGGATGCCGAGCCTGTTCCCTCCCAATTCAAACGGGTGCTGGCCAATCCGCAACTGCTGCGCCTGGATTTCGGCATCCTGGTCATGCACCTGCTGATTACCGCTACCTTTGTGGCGCTCCCCCTGGTGTTGCGGGATGTGGCGGGTATGCCCCAGGAACATCACTGGTGGGTCTATCTGCCAGTGCTGCTGCTGAGCGTCATGACGATGTTTCCATTCCTGGTTCTGTCTGAGAGACGAGGCCGAACGAAGGAGGTTTTTCTTGGGGCGATCACCCTGCTCGCACTGGCTGAGTTCGGGCTGGCGGAGTTTCATGCCGGTCTTATGCAGATTGTCCCACTGCTTTTTCTCTTCTTCCTGGCCTTCAATATCTTGGAGGCCAGCCTGCCATCGCTGGTCTCCAAGCTGGCTCCGGCGGGCAGCAAGGGGACGGCCCTGGGGGTCTATAGCACCTCGCAGTTTCTTGGTGCCTTTCTGGGTGGTGGGCTGGGTGGCTGGCTGCTGGGGGTCTATGGCCCGGGCGGCGTATTCATGCTGTGCGGGGCGGCTGTGACGGTGTGGCTGCTGGTTGCATCTGGCATGCGCCAGCCGGCAAACCTGAAAACCCGTATGATTCATACCGTCCAGCTGGATGCCCAGGAAGCGAGACGGCTGGAGCAGAACCTGCTCACGGTTTCCGGTGTTGCTGAAGCCGTGGTGATTACTGAAGAGCGCATGGCCTATCTCAAGGTGGTGGAGTCCGAGCTGGATGAGAAGGCGCTGGATGAATTTCTCTGGTATCTGCGTTCCAGCCATGGCGCTGAAACAGCGCAAGACGCCGAGGCTTCGTTCATTGCATGAATAGTCCTATCGTGCTGGCATTGACACATCTGTCATTGGTACTTTTGTTGGTGGCTGCTCTCTGGGCGGTGATTGGCCCACAGGCCAGAGGGCGCCACATCTTCTTTGGTGTGCTGCTGCTGGCTTCCCTCTCTGCACTGGTTGCCGGTCTCGGCGCTCTGCTCGGGCATACGGCGTCTGCTGAATACCCCGCACTCGGTCTGCCCTGGTTGCACTGGCATCTGACGCTTGATCCGCTGGCGGGCTTTTTTCTGGCGCTGATTGGCCTGATCAGTACAGCGGTCAGCCTCTATGGGCCGGATTATCTGCTCGAACACCGCCATGACCGAACCGCTTTGGGACATCTGGGATTTTTCACGGCGCTGTTCGTGCTGGGGATGGAACTGGTGGTGCTGGCCGGTGATGCCTTCGCCTTTATGGTGGCCTGGGAGCTGATGTCACTTGCCAGCTATTTTCTCGTTGTCTTCCGCCATGAGCAGGCGGCTAACCGGCGCGCCGCCTTTCTCTATCTGCTAATGGCGCAGATTGGCGGCCTCTTTATCCTGCTCGGTTTTGGTGTGCTGGCGAGCTTCGGCGGCGGGTTCGCTTTTGACGCCATGCGGGAGGCGGTGCTCTCGCCGCTGTGGGCGAGCGTGGCCTTCGGGCTGGCCTTTGTCGGCTTTGGCATGAAGGCGGGGCTGGTGCCTCTGCATGCCTGGCTGCCGGAGGCGCATCCGGTGGCGCCTTCCCATGTGTCGGCGCTGATGTCCGGGGTGATGCTCAAGGTGGCGGTCTATGGTTTTATCCGTTTTGTGTTTGATCTTATCGGTGATCTTCAATGGCAGTGGGGGGTGGTGGTGTTGGCGGTGGGTAGCGTGTCAGCCCTGATGGGAGTGCTCTATGCCCTGATGCAGCATGATCTCAAGCGGCTGCTGGCCTATCACTCGGTGGAGAACATCGGCATCATCTTTATTGGATTGGGGCTGGGGATCATCTTTCTGGCCAGTGGGCAGCCGCTGCCAGGGGTGCTGGGGCTGGTGGCCGCCCTCTACCACTGTCTCAACCACGCCCTGTTCAAGAGCCTGCTGTTCCTCGGTGCGGGCGCTATTCTGCACACCTCTCACGAGCGGGATCTGGAACGCATGGGCGGTCTGCTGCGGCGCATGCCCTGGACCGGACTCTTTTTTCTGGTGGGTTGTCTCAGCATCTCGGCGCTGCCGCCGTTCAACGGCTTTGTATCCGAGTGGCTCACCTTTCAGACCGCGCTCCAGGCCTGGTCCCTGGAGGGGGGTGTGATGCGTAGTCTGATCCCGATTGCTGCTGCCATGCTGGCCCTGACGGGTGCGCTGGCGGCGGCCTGCTTCGTCAAGGTCTACGGTGTGGCCTTTCTGTGGCAGGCACGCAGCCGTCCGGTTCGCAGGGCGCGTCCGACGCCTCTCGGCATGCGGCTGGGACAGGGACTGTTGGCACTGCTCTGTCTGCTGGCCGGGGTCTTTCCGACGGGGCTGTTGCAACTGCTGGATGCGGTGCCCCAACAGTTATTTGGGCAGGGTCTGACCGAGGCCACCGCCCACGGCTGGCTCTGGCTGACCCCGCTGTCGGCCCGGACTGCCAGTTATGCAGCGCCCATCGTGGTGATCGCGCTGGCCGCAGTCTGGCTGCTCGGGGTCTGGTGGCTGCGCCGCCTGGCGGTGAACAGAATTCGGGTCTACGATCCCTGGGATTGTGGTTTTGCCTCTTCCATCCCCCGACCAAGCATGCAGTACACAGCCACCGCCTTTACCCAGCCGATCCGCCGGATCTTCGGGGTGCTGTTTCACCTGGATGAGCGGGTGGAGCGGGGGGAGGAGATCCGTTATCAACTACAGGTCGGTGATCGGGCCTGGGGCCTTTTCTATCAGCCGGTTGAGCGCATCATCAGGGCAGCGGCCCGGCGCATCGGTTTTCTGCAATCGGGTCAGGTTCGCGTCTATCTCGGTGGTGCTTTGATGACCCTGCTGGTGCTGTTATGGCTGATCTCCTGAACAGTCCGGCAGCCTGGGGGCTGGCCCTGGTGCAGGGGCTGCTGTTTCTGCTGGCGGCGCCGCTGTTGACCGCCTGGGTGCGGCGGGTCAAGGCGCGGCTGCAGAACCGGCGCGGCGCACCCCTGTTGCAGCCCTACCGGGATCTCTACAAGTTGTTCGCCAAGGAGGCGATGGTGGCGCGCACCACCTCCGGCCTGTTCCTGGCTGCCCCCTATATCGTCTTCGGCAGTACCCTGCTGGCGGGCGCCGTGGTGCCGCTGCTTGCGGTGAATCTGCCCACCGCCGCCATCGCCGATGTCATTGTGCTGGCGGGGTTTTTCGCCCTGGGGCGCTTCTTTCTCACCCTGGCGGGGATGGATGCGGGCACCGCCTTTGGCGGCATGGGCGCCTCGCGTGAGATGCTGGTCTCGGCACTGGCGGAGCCGGCCCTGCTGATGGCCGTCTTCACCCTGGCCATGACCGCCCACAGTACCAATCTCTCCAGCGTGGTGGCGTATCAGCTCGATGCCGGACTGGTGCTGCGTCCATCCTATCTGTTCGCCCTGTTGGGACTGGTGCTGGTGGCTATCGCCGAGACCGGCCGTATCCCGGTGGACAATCCGGCCACCCATCTGGAGCTGACCATGATTCACGAAGCGATGATCCTGGAGTACAGCGGCCGCCATCTTGCCTTGATGGAGGGAGCAGCGCAGCTGAAGCTGATGATCTATGGGGTGCTGATCAGCAATATCTTCTTCCCCTGGGGGATTGCCACTGAATTCACCCCGGCCGCGCTGCTGCTGGGATTGGTTGCAATCACTGCCAAACTGGCTCTGCTCGGGGTGCTGCTGGCGGTGGCGGAGACGGTGCTGGCCAAGATGCGCCTGTTCCGGGCGCCGGAGTTCCTCAATATGGCGCTGCTGTTCTCGGTGCTGGGGCTGTTGAGCCATGTGATCCTGGAGGTGGGAGCGTGAGCATTACACAGCTCTCCCTGCTGGAGCAGGCGGTGTTTGTGCTGGCCGCCCTGGTGCTGTTCACCTCCTTTGCCCTGCTGGGGCAGGCGCGGCTGCTCTCCACCATCCACCTGTTTGCCTGGCAGGGGCTGGCACTGGCGCTGGTCAGTAGCCTGGTGGCGACGGCCACGAATGAACCTCATCTCTATCTTTCGGCGCTGCTGACGCTCAGCCTCAAGGCACTGCTCATTCCCTGGATGCTGCACCGGCTGGTGCGCCGCCTGGAGCTGGAGCGTCATGCGGAGCCGTTACGCCACCCCGTTATGGTGATGCTGGCGGGTACGGCGCTGGTGATCTTCAGCTATTGGATCGTACTGCCCATCGAGCGCCTGGAGCTGGCGGCCACCCGCAATATCATCGCCATTAGTCTGGCGGTGATCCTGATCGGCCTGCTGATCATGGTGATGCGGCGTCAGGCGGTGATTAAGGTGATCGGCTTCATGTCGATGGAGAACGGCCTGTTCCTGGCGGCGGTGGCCGCCACCCACGGCATGCCGCTGGTGGTGGAGCTGGGGGTCGCCTTCGATGTGCTGATTGCCGCTGTGCTGTTTGGTGTCTTCTTTTTTCATATCAGTGAAAGCATCGAATCGCTGGATGTGGATCGCCTGAACCGGCTGCGCGCCAGGGATAAATCATGAGCCTGTTGACGATCACGGTTTTCCTCCCGTTGGCGGGGGGCATTCTGTTGGCGTTTGTCCGTTCGTCGACAGTGGCCGGTTGGATCAATGTGGGGCTGTCGGGCTTGACCCTGGCCGCTTCGGTAGCGCTGGCGCTGGGGGTGTTGGATTCGGGTGCCTATGCCGTGCCGGGGTTTCATCTTGATGCCTTCAATGTCTATCTGGTGGTGCTGACCGCGCTGGTGGGGTTGACCACAGGCATCTTCTCGCGGCCCTATATGGCCTTTATCCGGCTGGAGAGAGGGATCAGCGCCAAGCGCATGCGGCTCTACCATTCGATGTACCAGGGCTTCATGTTCACCATGCTGCTGGCGCTCACCACCGACAACCTGGGGGTGCTCTGGGTGGCGGTGGAGGGGGCGACCCTGGCCACGGTGCTGCTGGTCAGCCTCTACCGCACCCCGGAGTCGGTGGAGGCGGCGTGGAAATATTTCATCCTCTGCGGCGTGGGTATTGCACTGGCCCTGTTCGGCACCGTGCTGGTCTATTTTGCCGCTCAGCATGTGCTGACCGATCCTGCACAGGGGCTGATCTGGACCCGGCTGCATCAGGCGGCTGGCCGTTTAGATCCTGCGGTGATGAGTATCGCCTTTGTCTTTCTGCTGGTGGGTTACGGCACCAAGGTGGGGCTGGTGCCGCTGCACAACTGGTTGCCGGATGCCCACTCCGAGGGGCCGACGCCGGTCTCCGCCGTGCTCTCCGGGTTGCTGCTCAATGTGGCCCTCTACGCCGTGGTGCGTTTCAAGATGTTGGTGGACGGTTCGCTGGCGGGCACGCCCAAGGCGGCCATTGCGGGCCATCTGATGATGGGGTTTGGGTTGCTCTCGTTCCTAGTGGCCGGGCTGTTCCTGCACCGTCAGCGTGATATCAAACGCCTGTTCAGCTACTCATCCATCGAGCACATGGGGCTGATGACCTTTGCCTTTGGCATCGGCGGGCCGTTGGCCACCTTTGGAGCGCTGCTGCACATGCTGGTGCATTCGCTTACCAAGTCCGCCATCTTCATCACTGTGGGGCATGCCACCCATATTGCAGGAACCCAGGCCATCGACAATATCCGCGGCCTGATCCGCACCCAGCCGGCGGTGGGGTGGGGGTTGCTCATCGGGGTGGCGGCCATTGCCGGTTTTCCTCCGTTTGGGGTTTTTACCAGTGAGTTCCTGTTGCTTTCGGCGACGATGCAGAGCTGGCCCTGGCTCACCGTGGCGTTGCTGATGGGGCTGGCGGTGGCCTTTGCCGGTCTGTTCCGCCACCTGCATCCGATGGTCTATAGTGCCGCGCCGGATGGGCAGCAGGCAGTGAGAGCCAATATGTTGCCGGTGGCGCTGCATCTGGGGCTGGTGCTCTGGCTGGGGCTGGCCGTTCCTCCATTTCTGGCCCGCTGGCTAGATCAGGCAACGCTGTTGATTACCGGGAGCCGCCTGTTATGAGTCGATTCGATTGGTTGCCCGATTTTCTGGCGAAGCTGGAGGATGCTTCCATAACTGCACCCTGTGGCCCCGCCTCTGGTGGCACCCCGGCCAGCTTGTTGGTGGTTGATGCGGCGGACTGGGGTCGGGTGGCTTCAGTGGCTATATCCTTCAACTGCCGCTTGGCCGGACTCTGGGGGGATCAGCGGGAGGGAAAAATTATGCTCTTCTGCTGCCTGGAGCGCCAGGGTGACTACCTGCTGCTGCGTACTGCCGTGCCTCTCTCCCACCCGGAACTGCCCTCGCACACGTTTTGGTTTCCGTCCGCTGACCGGCTGGAGCGCCATGCGCGGGATCTGTTGGGGGTAATCTTTACCCGTCATCCCGATTCCCGGCGCTGGACCCGTCATCGGGCCTGGCCCGAAACGGATTATCCACTGCGCAGCGATTTTCCTGCAGCGGGCAGAAGGACAACCAAGACCCCGCAGGATGAGGAGTACCCCTTTCTGCGCGCCAAGGGTACGGGGGTCTACGAGATCCCGGTGGGGCCAGTGCATGCCGGGATCATTGAGCCGGGGCATTTCCGTTTTCAGGCGGTGGGTGAGGAGGTGCTCAATCTGGAGGAGCGGCTGGGTTATCTGCACAAGGGGATCGAAAAGATCGCTGTGGGGCGTGATTCGGCGGGGTTGGCCCGGCTGGCCGGGCGGGTCTCCGGCGACTCCACCGTGGCCCATGCCTGGGCTGCCTGCCAGGCTATGGAGCGGGCCGCCGGGATCGAGCCACCGCCACGGGGGCTGGCGCTGCGTGCCCTGCTGGCGGAGCGGGAGCGCATCGCCAATCATCTGGGCGATATCGGTGCTATCTGCAACGATGTGGGTTTTGCCTTCGCACTCTATCAGTTCTCTCGTCTGCGAGAGATCTGGCAGCGCCGCAGTGCCGAGCTGTTCGGCCATCGCCTGCTGATGGATCGGGTGGTGCCGGGTGGGGTCGGTGTTGATCTGGAGAGTAACGGGAGCCTAAGCCTGCGGGAGGATCACCGCCTGCTGCGCAAGGAGTTGAACGGCCTTTTCGATATTCTGGAGGATCATCCCTCACTGGAGGATCGACTTTTGACAACCGGGCGGCTGACAGCAGAGAGTGCCCGCAGTCTGGGATCTCTTGGCTATGTGGGCAAGGCCTCCGGGCAAGGCTTTGACGTGCGCCACAATAATCCCTATGCCCCCTATGATCGCATGGAGGTGGCGGTTCCGGTATTCGAAGAGGGGGATGTGGCGGCGCGTGTGCGGGTGCGCATGGAGGAGGTTCGCATCTCCCTGGATCTGCTTGATTGTCTGCTTGCGGGGCTTCCGGCGGGGGAGGTGCGGCAGGAGATGCCGTCGCTGATCTCCAGTGCCGAAGGGGTGGGGTTCGTCGAGGGGTGGCGCGGTGAGATCATCACCTATGTGCGTTTTGACGGGGAAGGGCGGGTGGCCCGTTTCTTTCCTCGTGATCCGAGTTGGTTTACCTGGCCAGCGCTGGAGCGTATCGTGCTGGGCAATATCGTGCCTGACTTTCCGGTCTGCAATAAGTCGGTGAATGGTTCCTATTCGGGCCATGATCTGTGAGCTGAATCCATGCTGAGAGTCCTGAACAAGATCTTCCGCACCGGCGTCCTGACCGAGACCCCGCCGGTGATCAGTGAGTCCGAACTGGAACGGTGCGGTATCGAGGTCAGGCGCCGGATTGATGCCCGCTTTGGCGGCAGTCTGGCGATCCGTCAGGTGGATGCCGGCTCCTGCAACGGCTGCGAACTGGAGATCCACGCCCTGAACAACCCCTATCATGATGTAGAGCGTTTTGGCATCCACTTTGTCGCCTCTCCCCGTCATGCCGATGCCCTGCTGGTTACCGGCCCGGTCTCCCGTCACATGGAGGCGGCGTTGCGTCGTGTCTATAATGCAACACCGGCGCCAAAGTTTGTGATCGCTGCCGGTGACTGCGCCTGTGACGGCGGTGAGTTCGGAATCTCGTATGCCAGTTGTGGTGCAGTGGAGAATGTCCTGCCGGTGGATGTGAAGATAGCGGGCTGTCCACCTGCCCCGCTGGATCTGCTGCGGGGGCTGCTTGCTGCCCTGGGCGAAGGTTCAGATCAATCCTGACACGGAACTGATACGTTGCTGATAAGGAAAAACATTACAGCAGTGCTGCCTATTATTGGCTTTCTGTGCATGGTTTTCAGTCCGACATTCCTGATTCCGGCGCTGCTGTCGCTCTACTATGGGGATGGGGAGTTTACCCATTTTATACTCAGTTTTGTCGCCGTATTTGTGCTGGGTTTGTTGCTATGGACGCCATCCCACGGACAGACGCTGCCACGGCGCAAGAAAGATGGCTTCCTTGTGGTGGTTCTATTCTGGATGGTGTTGAGCGTGGTGGGCGCCTCCCCTTTTCTGTTTGGCCTGCAACTCTCGCCGGTGGATGCCTGGTTCGAGTCTGTATCCGGTTTGACGACCACCGGGGCCACCGTCATCTCTGGCCTGGATCTGCTGCCGCGTTCGATGCTCTTCTACCGTCAGGAGTTGCAGTGGTTTGGCGGCATGGGACTTATTGTGCTGGCGGTCGCGGTGCTGCCGTTGCTGGGTATTGGTGGTATGTCCATGTATCGGGCTGAGACACCGGGGCCGATGAAGGAGGATAAACTGGCTCCGCGTCTTGCCGGAAGCGCCCGCATTCTGTGGGTTATCTATGTGGGCCTGACATTAGCCTGTGCGCTGGCCTTCTGGGTGGCGGGGATGACGCCGTTCGATGCGGTGGCCCATAGTCTTAGCACCATCTCCACCGGAGGGTTTTCCACCCATGATGCGAGTTTTGCCTATTTTGACAGTGTGGCGGCGGAGAATGTTGCCACACTGTTTATGATATTGGGTGCCATCAATTTCAGTATTCACTATCTGGTCTGGCACAATCGCCGCCCTGGAGATTATCTGCGGGATGCGGAGAGCCGCACCTTTCTTGTCCTGGTCGTGGCTGTGGTGCTGCTGGTCGCTGTGGCGCTGAAGCTGACGGGCTATCATGATGGTGTTCTGCAGGCCCTTGAGCAGGCCTCTTTTGAGGTGGTCTCCGTGGTGACCAGTACAGGCTACGGGATCGATGATTTCTCGGGCTGGCCGCTGTTTCTGCCGCTGTTGATGATCCTCATCAGTTTCATCGGGGGTTGTGGTGGCTCCACCGCCGGGGGGATGAAGGTGATGCGGGTGCTGGTGTTGGCCAAAATGGGTTACCGGGAGATTATCCGGTTGCCTCACCCTAAAGGCATCTTCCCCGTCACGGTGGGCGGGCGGGTGCTGAAGGATGAGACACTGCAGGCAATCCGGGGCTTCTTTTCGCTCTATATCATGACCTTTGTTATCTTGATGTTGCTGATGATGCTGGCGGGGCTGGACCAAATCTCGGCCTTCTCGGCCGTAGCGACCTGTATGAACAATCTGGGGCCAGGTCTGGGGACGGTAGCCCAGACCTTCGGTGATGTCAGTGATATGGGTAAGCTGGTGGCGGTGGCTGCGATGCTGCTTGGACGGTTGGAGATATTTTCCGTGCTGGTTCTTTTTCATCCGGATTTTTGGAGAGATTGATCAACTTGCGCGCTGTGCAGCGGTTTGTTGATCAGAAACTGTTTTGTTATTGCAATAGGATAAATTATGAAAAGACCAAGTGCAGGTTTTACCTTCACACTGCGTATAAAGTTCCGCAACAAGGTAGGTATCATTGGTGAGGGGCTTTCAGCTATTGGGGCGGCAGGTGGTGATGTGGGTGCTGTCGATATCGTGGATGTGGAGAAGGGTTTTGTCATCCGTGATATTACCGTTCGGGCGCAGGATGAACAGCATTGTGACGAGATTGTCGCCCAGCTCAAAAAAAGTGACATCCTGGAGATCGTCCATGTCTCCGATATGACCTTTCTCATGCACCTTGGTGGCAAGATTGAGATCAGAAATAAAGCGCCATTAAAGACAAGGAGTGACCTCTCCATGGCTTATACGCACGGTGTGGCGAGGGTTTGCATGGCGATCCATGAGAATGAGGATGATGCCTACAATCTTACGATAAAGAAGAACAGCGTCGCTGTACTCACCGATGGGTCTGCGGTATTGGGCCTGGGTGATATCGGCCCGCAGGCCGCTATGCCGGTGATGGAGGGGAAGGCGATGTTGTTCAAAGAGTTTGGTGGCATTGATGCCTATCCAATCTGCCTCGATACCCATGATGTGGATGAGATCGTGGCAACGGCGCGGGCAATCTCCCCCGGATTTGGCGGCATAAATCTGGAGGATATCTCTGCTCCAAGATGTTTTGAGATTGAGGAGCGGTTGAGAAAGAAGCTATCCATTCCTGTATTTCATGATGATCAGCATGGCACGGCGATTGTTGTTATTGCCGCCTTGATGAATGCCTTGAAGATTGTCAATAAAGAGATTGGGGAGATCAAGATTGTTATCAGTGGCCTGGGTGCGGCAGGTATTGCCTGCGCCAAGATAATGATGGCGGCGGGGGCAAAAAATATCATCGGCTGTGACAGAAATGGTGCCCTTTACCGGGGCAGGAGTGAAGGGCTGAACAGTATAAAAAGATGGTTCGCCGATAACAGTAATCCTGAGAACAAAAAAGGTTCACTCAAGGAGGTTATTAAGGGGGCGGACTTTTTCCTTGGTGTATCTGCTCCGGGCCTGTTGGGTAGAAATGATATAAAAAATATGGCGCCTGACGCCATCGTCTTTTCCCTGGCAAATCCAGACCCCGAAGTCGTACCGGAGGAGATTGAGGGTATTGCCCGTATCGTGGCGACTGGCCGGTCTGACTATTTGAATCAGATAAATAATGTACTCTGTTTCCCTGGAATATTCAGGGGTGCCCTGGATTGCCGGGCCAAAGAGATCAATATGGAGATGAATGTGGCGGCTGCCGAGGCGATTGCTGCCATTATACCGGATAGTGAGCTGAGCGAAGAGTACATCATTCCGAGCGTATTCAATAAGAAGGTGGCGCCTGCGGTTGCCTCCGCTGTTGTCGATGCGGCTATAAAAAGTGGTGTTGCAAGAAGCACGAAGGGGGTTGTTGAAGGTTAGTGTTAACCGACCCTAAAACAGCCTGGCTCTGTAAAAGCAGATGTCTATACCCGTCAGCTCAATTATAGTGTCAGTTTTTTTTACAGTTTAGCTGCTTCGTAATGAGTGGATATTCATAACGCCATGATATAAATGTGGTTTATTTTTCGGCTTAATAATTGCTTGACTCTATTCCTATGTTCAATTGGTAAACCTGATAGCAAAAAATGGCTCAGGGGATAGGGGGGATCATGAAAAACAGTCAGATTATTTCAAGTCACTTGGTTGTGGGAGTGGCCTCGTTGATGCTACTGCTTATGGCATCACCCGGCTGGACGACACCTGTTGTCAAATGGGTTGGCAATGATGTTGACTGGGATGTTGCCAGTAACTGGGATACGAATGCCGTTCCGGCTGCAAATGATCAGGTGCTCTTTGATACGGATGGAGTGAGCAAGACAATTACCTACGCCAATGCAACGCCTCTGGCCAACCCCCTGTGGTCCGTCTCTGTACGTGGAAAAAACGGCGCCACAGCAACAATTAGGCAAAACAAGGATGCCCTGTATGCCAAGGATGAATACTTGGGAAGCGCCTGGATCTGGCCCTCCCCTGCTGCCAATCTTCCCCCCACCCATCCGGTTGGGCGACATGAACAGGATGGTGGCAGCAACACCTTGGTCAATAGTCTGCACCTGGGATATCGGGAGAACAGCCGGGGAGAGTACGCCCTGACCGGAGGGGAGCTCTCAGCCAGCATTGAATACATTGGCCAGAAAGGCGCAGGTGACTTTAAACAGACAGCGGGCTCCAACAAGACAGGTTCGCTCATCCTGGGGGAGATATTCTCTTCATACGGGCGCGCGGAGGGGCGCTATGAGCTGGGTGGAACCGGTGTTCTGTCTGCCACTCAAATGGATGTGGGCTTTGCAGGTGATGGAACCATGATCCAGACGGGCGGCACCAACAGTGTCGTTCTCAATCTCAGGATTGGCTATGATGTCAGCTCGCAGGGTAGCTATGATCTGAGCGGCGGTCAGTTGACGACCACGGGTACGATAGTTGGTCAGAGGGGCACAGGTGATTTCAAACAATCTGCGGGCAGCACCCATACCGTTAAAAACAGTCTGTCTGTGGGGCAGGCGGGTCAAGGCAGCTACACGCTCAATGGCGGTACATTGACGGCGCAGAAGGAATATCTCGGTGGCCAATCACCCAATAGCCAGGGCACCTTCACCCAGAATGGCGGCACCAATACTGTAAAATATGATCTCTCCCTGGGTTATAACGCCACCAGCAAGGGTATCTATAACATGAACGGCGGGACGCTTGCCGCCAACTATCTTATTCTGGGTAATTCTCAGGGCACAGGTGAGGTGTTGCAGACCGGTGGTGATGTCAAAGTGACAGGGGTAAACCTTGCCAACTCATCTCTCTATACCATGCAGGGTGGAGCGCTGGAGGCGCAGCGGAATATTGTGGTAGGGAAAGAGAGTGCGTTTCACTATCAGGGTGGCAGTGCCAGAGCCAATGGAAAAATCCTTAACTACGGGCGAATCGACGGTACAGGCACCTTTACCACCCCTGAGTTCTATAATGTGGGGATGCTGGCTCCCGGTGCCTCCCCAGGGCAGATAGACATCTCCGGAAACTTCACCCAATACGCTGCGGCTACTCTGGCTATCGAGATTGCGGGTGCCCTCCAGGGGAGCGAGTATGACTTCCTGAACATTACCGGCACTGCGTCCCTGGGTGGGTTTCTGGATGTGGATTTGTTGGGTTTTAATCCCGTATCAGGCAGCGAGTTCAATATTTTGCATGCGGCAGATGGCATCGTAACAGGCACCGTCTTCAATGATGTCATACTTCCGAGCCTGGTCAGTGGCTTGTACTGGGATCTGGTCTATGAATCCAATGATGTCATTCTTAAGGTTCTTGGGCAGGCAGATGGAACCGTCCCAGCGCCCACCCCGTTGCTGTTAATGCTGCCAGGGTTGCTTTTTACGCTTAGCCGCAGATGGGCAGGTCAAAACATCATGTCTAAGGTGGAGTGTAAAATTTTCTGACAGCATTGGATTTGGTATCTTGTTTAATGCTTGAACCCCATCTCCTGCAGCTCTTTCAGCTGGTCTCTGACCTTTGCGGCCTCTTCAAATTCCAGGTCTCTGGCGTGGTGGTACATCTGATCTTCGAGCTGCTTGATGCGTCTGGCCATCTGTTTGGTGAGAGTGCGGCATATTCAGCCATGGCTTCAGCCACCTGGGCATACTTTTTCGCGGTGGTGGGCGCACCTGGGCGTGCCCCTTCCATAATGTCTGTGATGGCTTTTTTGATTGTCTTGGGTGTGATGTTGTGGGCTTTGTTATAGGCGACCTGTTTGACCCGGCGGCGTTCTGTTTCGTCGATAGCCCGTTGCATGGAGCCGGTGATCTTGTCGGCGTAGAGGATGGCTTTGCCATTGACGTTACGGGCGGCCCGGCCAATGGTCTGGATCAGTGAGCCTTCAGAGCGCAGAAATCCTTCCTTATCTGCATCCAAAATGGCAACCAGTGAGACCTCTGGCATATCCAACCCTTCACGCAGCAGATTGATGCCGACCAATACATCAAATTCGCCCAGGCGCAGGTCACGGATGATCTCGACCCGCTCAACGGTGTCGATATCTGAGTGCAGGTAGCGCACCCGAACGCCGTGTTCGGTGAGGTAGTCGGTCAGATCTTCGGCCATGCGCTTGGTCAGGGTGGTGACCAATACCCGTTCATTGAGTTTGCCGTGCAGGTTGATCTCAGAGAGCAGGTCGTCCACCTGGGTGGCAACGGGGCGGATCTCCAGCTCTGGATCAATCAGACCGGTGGGGCGCACGACCTGCTCTACCAGTGCGCCTGATTTTTCCAGTTCGTAGGCCCTGGGGGTGGCAGAGACATAGATGGTCTGAGGGGAGCGGGCTTCGAACTCCTCAAAGCGTAGGGGTCTGTTGTCCAGGGCGGAGGGGAGGCGGAAGCCATATTCGACCAGTGTCTCTTTGCGGGATCGATCACCACGGTACATGCCGCCAACCTGGGGGGTGGAGACGTGGCTTTCGTCAATTACCAGCAGGGCGTTGTCGGGCAGATAGTCGAACAGGGTGGGCGGAGATTCGCCCGCCTTGCGCCCGGAGAGGTAGCGTGAGTAGTTCTCAATGCCGGAGCAGTAGCCCAGCTCGTTGATCATCTCAATATCAAACTGGGTGCGTTGCTCCAGGCGTTGGGCCTCGACCAGCTTGTTGTTGTCACGCAGTTGTTGCAGGCGTTCCTTCAGCTCTATTTTTATCTGGTCTACTGCTTTTAGCAGGGTCTCTCTGGGGGTGACGTAATGGGATTTTGGGTAGATGGTGTAGCGGGGTACCTTGCGCTGGATCTCTCCGGTGAGTGGGTCAAACAGAGAGATCGATTCAATCTCATCATCAAACAGCTCAATACGGACGGCTTCACTGTCGGATTCTGCCGGGTAGATGTCGATGACATCCCCGCGTACACGGTAGGTGGCACGATGGAGTTCGACCTCATTCCTGGTGTATTGCAGCTCTGCCAGCTTGCGCAGCAGGGCGCGTTGATCCAGGGTGTCGCCCCGTACCAGATGCAGTACCATGCTGAGATAGGCACGGGGATCGCCCAGGCCATAGATGCAGGAGACGGTTGCCACGATGATGGTGTCTGGTCGCTCTAATAGCGCTTTGGTAGCTGAGAGGCGCATCTGTTCGATGTGCTCATTGACTGAGGAGTCTTTGTCGATAAAGGTGTCAGAGGAGGGGACATAGGCCTCTGGCTGGTAATAGTCGTAATAGGAGACAAAGTACTCCACCGCATTGTGTGGGAAGAATGCCTTCATCTCGCCATAGAGCTGAGCGGCGAGGGGTTTGTTGTGAACCAGTACCAATGTAGGGCGCTGCACGGCCTGAATCACATTGGCAATGGTAAATGTCTTGCCTGAGCCGGTTACACCCAGTAGGGTTTGGCCTGCCTCTCCAGCATTGACCCCGTCGATGAGTTGACGTATTGCTTCGGGCTGATCGCCAGCGGGTTCAAAATCAGCTTCTAATTGAAATTTTTTTTCCATTGGGGGTTTCTGTCACCGTATCGGATTGGATATTATTACATCCTTCCACCCTTTAAATTTGATTTAACCATACTGGATTTACCATGAGCATCAATCTTTCAGGACGTGTTAAGGCGGTCAAGCCATCCCCAACACTTGCAATCACGGCGCGTGCTGCTGAGATGCGGGCCGCAGGCAAGGATGTCATTGGGCTTGGCGCAGGCGAACCGGATTTCGATACGCCAGACCATATCAAAGAGGCTGCGATTCAGGCCATCAATGATGGTTTTACCAAATATACCGCAGTGGACGGAACAGCGGATCTAAAACAGGCTGTTATCGATAAATTCAGACGTGATAATGGCTTGGAGTATGCGCCTGATCAAATCCTGGTCTCCTGTGGGGGCAAACAGAGCTTCTTCAATCTGGCTCAAGCGCTGCTGAATCCGGGTGATGAGGTGATCATTCCTGCCCCCTACTGGGTCTCCTACCCTGATATGGCTTTGCTGGCCGGTGGTGTGCCGGTGTTTATCAATGCCGATGCTGCTCAGCACTTCAAGATTACGGCTGCCCAATTGCGCGGCGCCATTACCGATAAGACCCGCCTGGTGGTCATCAATAGCCCATCAAATCCAACGGGTATGGCCTACACTCGGGCAGAGCTGGAGGAACTCGGCAAGGTGTTGATGGAGCATCCACGCATTGTTGTGGCTACGGATGATATGTATGAACATATCCGTTGGTCAGATGAACCCTTCGTTAATATCCTGAATGCCTGCCCGGCGCTGGCGCCACAAACACTGGTGCTGAATGGCGTCTCCAAGGCCTACTCGATGACCGGCTGGCGTATTGGCTATGCGGGTGGCCCGGCGGAGATCATCAAAGCGATGAAAAAGATTCAGTCCCAGAGCACCTCCAATCCTACCTCGATCTCTCAGGTGGCGGCTCAGGCGGCGCTGGAGGGTTCGCAGGCGTGTATTCAGGAGATGCTGGTCGCTTTTAAGGAGCGCCATGACTATGTGCTGGATCGATTGAATAAAATCCCTGGTATTGATTGCCTGCCTTCTGATGGCACCTTCTACCTCTTCCCTTGTATCAAAGGTGCATTGGCTGCGATCGATGGCGTCAGCACAGATGTCGAGTTGGCTGAATATCTGATTGAAAATGCAGGTGTGGCCGTGGTGCCGGGTTCTGCCTTTGGCTTGGGAGGTCACATGCGCCTCTCTATTGCCACCAGCCAGGAAAATCTCAAAAACGCGCTGGATCGTATCGAGAAAGCGTTAAGCAAGTAGCTGTAGTCCGTTATGGAAAAGCAGGCGCAGAGTAGTGATACTCTGCGCCTTTTCTTATTGTGCCTATTGGTTAACCGGAGAAGCCAGACGTCAACATAGGATAAAACGTACAGGGTAGATCTGTTTTTGAGGGTACTTTCTAATTACCTCTCAATAATCATGAGAATTACCAACATGGATGTTACCCGTCTTTATAAAGGCCATTATCACTCTGGCTTTTCCCTTATTGAACTGCTGACGACGCTTGTTGTTTCTATTACAGTTATGGCGGCCGGTATCCCTGCCACGCAGAAATTTATGGCCAATCAGAAGATGATAACTTCTGTAAATGCTGTAGCTTCGTATCTTCATTTGGCGCGTAGTGAAGCCATAAAACGTGGGCTTCGTGCTGTACTCTGTCCGAGCTTGGATGGAGAGGGTTGCCTCGATAGTGTTGAGTGGCAGCGTGGATTTATTGTGTTTGCGGATAAAAACAAAAATAAAAAACGAGACGCTGGCGAAGAGCTGTTGAGGCGATTTCAGCCTAACAGAAAAGAACCGCAGATCCGTATTACTACAACTGAAGGTCGGCGATGGGTCAGATACCAATCTACTGGTGAGGCGCCAGGTAGTAATCTGACGATAACCTTTTGTGATGGCAATGATTTTGTAGACCCAAAGGCAATAATAATCTCCAATACAGGTCGTCCTCGGATATCCACTACAAAACCCAATGGAGGGCCTTTGGATTGTTAAGGTGCTTCATGCGCTTCCCTGCTAATATTTAGTTGGAGGTGGTGAGAATGAAAACATATACCAATATTTTAGTGGCCCTGGATTTTTCCCCCACAGCTGAGAAAGTGATTGTTCGAGCCAAGGCGTTGGCCAAACAATGGCAGGCCAAATTAACGCTTATTCACGTATTTGAATATATTCCACCGATAGAGCCTGTCGGTGATATGTTGTTGGGTATAGATTGGGGGATCAATGAACAGGAGCTTACCGATCTTGCAACAGAGCGATTTGCACAGCTTGCTGAGAAGCAGGGGATGGCTGATTGTGACCGGCATCTCATTGTGGGAAATGCCAGAATAGAGATAGCCCGCTATGCCCAGGATCAGGGATGTGATCTCATTATTATTGGCTCACACGGGCGATCCGGTTTGGCCCGGTTGCTTGGGTCAACGGCTAATGCCGTGCTGCACCATGCTCATTGTGATGTGCTGGCTGTTAGAGCAGATGAGTAGGATCTCGTGCGTGCATAAACCTGGGTGATCCGTCGTTATGAGTGATCTCCATCAGCAGCTGGTTCAGATGGTGGACAGGATGCCCGCCTTTTCGGGTAGTGTTAATAAAATCCTCCAGATGACCTCTGATATTGATTGTGCCCCCAAGGATCTTGTTCAAGTGATTGAGCATGATCCGGTGATGATGGCGAAGATACTCAAGTTGGTAAATTCAGCCTATTTTGGGTTATCGCGTGAAATCACATCCATTAAGCATGGTGTCGTATTTGTTGGTCTCAACACCATTAAAAATCTTGCGATAAGTATTGCCACCATGGGGATGCTCCCAAAGGCAGGGCCAGCAGGTCTTGATATGAATAGCTTTTTATTGCATTCGCTAGGCACGGCCTCTATCGCAAAACTACTTGGAAAACGATTGGGTGTGATGCCAGACAAAACCACAGATTACTTTGTGGGTGGCTTGTTGCATGATATTGGGAAGGTGGTGTTTGCTCAATTTATGCCGCAAGAGATGGAGAGGGCTTTAAAGAGGGTTGAGGTTGAAGAGGTCTCCCTCTCTATAGCGGAGATGATTGAAATTGGTGCAGATCATGCGCAATTAGGCGGGATGCTGGCAGAGAAATGGCAACTGCCGCATACCCTGGTCACCTGCATCAAAGAGCATCATAGCCTGGAGCCGAACGGTGGCCCAAATAAAGTACTGGATTGTGTGGTAGCGGCTAATATTATTGTAAAGCAGGTTGGATTTGGCTGTGCCGGAAATTTGATTGAAGATAGATTGCCCGATCATGTCTCGGCGCGATTTGGTATGGAGCTTGCTGAACTTCAAGAATCTATCGGAAATCTTGATGAAGAACTGGAAAAAGCAAATGCATTTATACGCATATAAACTAATGCTCCGCCAAGGTGATTATCCATGCTGAAGTTTACGTTCCGGGGTGTGCGCGGCTCCATAGCATCGCCTGGGCCTAAAACGGTCAAGTATGGTGGCAATACGACCTGCATTGAAGTGCGTACGGATAGCGAGCTGATTATACTGGATGCGGGTACAGGTATTTTTCCACTCTCTCAAACACTCTTCCCTGAATTTCCATTGACCTGCCATATATTCATTAGCCATACACACTGGGATCATATACAGGGCCTGCCCTTTTTTATCCCGATGTTTGTGGCGGGCAACAGGGTGAAGATATATGGCGGACAAGATCCAGTGACAGGTAATGGTGTGCAGGAGGCACTCTCCCGGCAACTGGAGTATGCATTCTTCCCCATCCGGGAAGCAGAGTTGAGTGCCGAGCTGGAGTATATATCGCTATCAGAGAATCAGGTGGTGAATATAGGTGATGCTCAGATTACCAATGTTCTAATGAATCATCCTGCGATTGATTATGGTTATAAAGTCAGTTGTGGTGATAAGTCGCTGTTTTTTACAGGGGATCATGAGTGGCCCTACAACATCTATGAGCCAGGTGATGATGATTACCAACTTTTTAAAGAGCATATCGCACAGAAACGCAAAAGCATAATTGATATGGTTGCCGAGGTTGATGTACTGATTGTAGATACAGCCTATACAGATGATGAGTACCCGGCAAAAAAAGGGTGGGGCCATGGCTCATTTTTATCCTCTATTGCTATGGCGCGGGATGCTGGAGTGAAACACTGTTTTTTTACCCACCATGAACCCACGCGTAGTGATGAAGAGCTGGAGAAGGTTTTTCAGGCGGCGCTGGAGAAACACCCCAGTCAACCTGGTGATCAAGAGTTCTATCTGGCTCAGGAGGGGTTTACATTTGAGCTATAAAACGGTGTTTTATTAGTCGTTATTTTGAGATGGGTTTTGAGGGATGGTTGCCTTGCTCATGCGTCTGGCAAAGTAGTAGATACGCTTTAGTTTTTCGATAGTGTCCATCTCTATGGTATAGGCCTGGAGTCGCTTTGGCTCTTCTGCAATCAGGCGTTTTGCCTCATAGAGTGCAGCTGCATCAGCCAGCCGGTTAATGGTTGCTTTCATGGCGATGACCTGCTGTGCGGCATCCGGGTCTCCCTCTGTCACTGCCTGGATGGCCAGATCCATTGCCGCAGATACTTTTTCATGCAGGTTAATCAGTACCTCTTGGGTCTTTTTGCTGATGATGACATCTTCATCAAGCCGTTTGTGACCCAGTTCCACCAGGTCGCTCTCAATGATATCACCGATGTTTTCCAGATTGTTGGCTGCCCCCATGAAGGTGGTGAACTCCTGGGTTTGGGCGTCAGTTAATGACTGTTTGCTGATCTGTCCCAGATAGGTGATGACCTGTCCGTGGGTGATGTCGATGGTATCGTCCATTGCGGCAATCTGGCTGAGTGAGCTGCGGGTGCCGGTGAAGATGGCAGGCATGATCTGCACCAGCATCTCCTGTGCCTGCTGCCCCATTTGTCCAATCTCAAGACGGGTACGATCCAGTGCCAGTGAGGGGGTGCCGATGAGTTCTTTATCCAGGAATCTGGGTGTTGTGAGCATACTTTCATCTAAGGGTTTGTCTGGGATCAGCCACTCCACCAGGCGGGCAAACTGACTGGTAAAGCCAATAAAAATCAGGGTGTTGGCAATATTAAACAGGGTGTGGGCATTGGCGATCTGGCGAGGTGTTTCGGCAGCCAGTTTGGCTGTGCCGGTTAGCATCTCATAACGGGGAGAGAACCAGGTGACAAACTGTGCCAGTTGGTCAATAAACCCAACCCATAACAGTACCCCGATGATATTGAAGAGGATGTGTACCATGGCGGCCCGAACGGCCTCACGAGGCTTGCCGATGGAGGCCAGGATGGCGGTAATACAGGTGCCAATATTGGCGCCAAAGGCCAATGCAATGCCGGTGGGTAGGGTTATGAAGCCTTGGCTGGCCATGATAATGATGATGCCTGTGGTGGCTGATGAGGATTGAATCAGGCCGGTGAAGGCGGCTGCAATCAGGATGCTGATCAGTGGGTTGCCCATCTGCATCATGAGATGAAGGAAGGGTGGGTAATCATGCAGGGGCTGCATGGCATTGCTCATGATTGTCATGCCAAAAAAAACCATGCCCAGCCCCATTAATATGCCGCCATAGAGTTTGATCTTCTCCTGCTTTATGAAAAACAGCATGCCAAAGCCCAGGGCGATCATCAGCATGGAGGCTTCGGTAATCTTGAAGGCGATGATTTGGGCGGTGATGGTGGTGCCGATATTGGCACCCATGATGATGCAGACAGATTGCGCCAAAGACATTAGTCCTGCGCTGATAAAACCAACGACCAGTACTGTAGTGACTGAAGATGACTGGATGATTGCGGTAATAAAGGCACCCGTGATGGCGCCCATAAAACGGTTAGCGGTGAGGCGGGCCAGAATGTTTTTCATTCTTTTTCCAGCAACCGCTTTTAAGGCGTCGGCCATCTGCTCCATGCCGAATAGGAAGAGCGCCAGCCCTCCCAGTAGCTGGATGCTCATGCTGCTCCAGGACATAGGGTTACTCTTCGCTCTCTTTTTTCTTGATGATGGTGACTGGGGAGGGGCAGAGTCGAACAACCTGTTCTGCTTTGGAGCCTAGTAACAGGTGGGCCAGCCCAGTTCTTCCCTTGCTTCCCATGATGACCATCTGTGGGTCGCTCTGTTCTGCCACCTCCAGGATGCGGGTTACGGGTAACCCGGTAATGAGTTTGGTTTGGGCCTGTGGGATATTGTCCAGCTCTGGGTGTGCCTTGGCTATTCGGTTGATAAACTCAGTCATCATCTCGGCTGCAACATCTGCAATTCTCTGGGGATGTTTGGGGTCTTTTTGGGAGTAATAACCGGGTGATTCACCAGGATCGTGTATGACGTGGAGTATGACCAGAGGGGCATTAAGGCGTGTTGCCAGTTCTGCGGCAAACAGTAGTGCCTCTTCTGAATGGGCAGAGAAATCTACAGGCACCAGGATAGTGGAGGTTGCAGCATTATGGGCCATTGTCTTTTCCTGTGGTTACCTGAAAAAGTATAGCACCCTGGAATTATCTCTCCTTGCCCTTCTGATGTGGTGTGGTGAATTAGCGTGGTGCCCAAAAACGGTTGAGATAGAACAGGTCATCATAATTAATCATTTCAATCTTCATGACCTCTGGATATCGGTGCTGGCCGGTTTCATAAATGACAAAGTAGTAGCGCAGGTGTTTGAATTCGTTTATGAGATCCTGATAGTAATAGACGGCGTCAATCTTTGCTTTTGGGTTGTTGAATATATAGAGCCGGGCAATCTTTTCACTGGAGTAGTTGCTATGTTTTCCAATATCTTCATCACCGCCATCAGTTGCCAGTGCCCTTGCTTCAGCTTCATTGCCCTTGAGAATAAAATCCATGAAGCGCTGAATGATGGCAATATCTCGCTCTTTGGCGGCTTTGGGTATGCGGGTGACAACACGTTGACTGTTTTGGGTGGCGGCATGGGTCTCTGCAGTGACAAAAAACAGGGCTAAGGTGATGGTTAATATAATTGTTATCGTTTTCATGGCTATTCCTTTGTTTGCCAGCATATTGTGTACGGTTGTAAGTGCTGATTTTTCTAGGGTTGTCCGATGAGTCCAGGCGGCCTGGATCTCCTTGAACCTCCGCCTTTCCTTGAACTGGGCGAATGGAAGTATTTGAATTTTTGCAGGCTATCCAATCCATGACAGTTGCGGCAGATGTTTTTTGAGCTTTTAAAGCGTAAAAAACTGGTTCTATTGGTGCCTTCAGTGGGTTTGCCCGGCCCTTTTTTGTCGATACCGGGTGCCCAGATGTGTGGCTCATGACAGGTTGCACAGGTGATCACGCCTGCCTGCACTTCGTTACCCTCTTTATCGTAGATAGGCGCATAGCTTTCGTTACCGATACGGTGTGCCTCTGTAACCAATACCTTTCTGGGGTGGATAAATCGAGTGACAACCTTCTTGCTGCCGACCCCGTTTTTTGCGTGACAGCCCAGGCACAGGCGCTCCTGTTTTAGCTCACTGCCGCTGCCTGGGGTACGTCCCCAGAGTTGGTAGCCATCTTTTTGTGCGTTGTGAGGCAGGTGACAGGCGCTACAGATGCCGCTCTGAGCAACGGACTGTTTGAGCCTGTTTTTGCTTTCAGGTGCCACGATGGACATGTCATGATCGGTGCCCTGGATGAAGGCTTTTTTGGCGTGGCAGGTGGTGCAGAGCTGTGAATTGGGCAGGTTTGATTTTCTTAAGAAGCTGTTGCCGCCATCACCTTCCAGATTTTTTCTGGCTGACCCCGGGCCTGCCTGTTCAGGGTCCCAAACGTGGACGTTATGGCAGGTTGGGCAGGTGATGTCGCCGTCGGGCGTGCGGAATCCATCCCGCGTAAACAGTGGGAATTCGGTTCTGACCTTGGCTTCGCTGTCATAGATATAGAAGGACGCTGTCTCGCCCTGGAGGGATGCTTTTGCCTCATTCACCCGTTTGTTCATCGGGTGATTGGGGCCTCGCAGGCTCTTTTTTGAGGCCGATTTTCTGCGCCAGTGACAACCGCTGCAACGCGCCTCGTTGCGGTTCTCTCCAAGACCCACGCTACGGCTCCACAGGCCATTGCCCCAGGCGTTGTGTACCACATGGCAGGCGCTGCAGACACCTGCTTCGGCTACCGTCTGTTGCTCCATATTGCGTTCATTGGGTGCGGTAATGCTCAGGTCGTGATCTGTGCCAACAACGTAGCTGTTCTGTTTGTGGCAGGCGGCGCAGAGTTTGGCTGAGTCATCATTCGGGATGCGCAGAAAGCTGGTCATGCGATCACCCTCCACCTTCATGCTTCCTGGCCCCTTGGGGGTTGCCGGATCCCATTGGTGAAGATTGTGACAGGTGGCGCAACTGATGAAACCGTCGGGACTTTTGCTGCCATCCTTGGCGAAGAGTGGCAGTATCTCTTTTGCGGCGGGATCTATCTTGTCAACGTACAGTTGCAGTGGATGGCTCTCTTTACCCGTGGTTTTATCCTCGGCCAGCCCCCCTTTTTTGTGGCAGTCATTGCAGGCGCGCTCAATGATTTCGAGTCCGGCCCCCGTATGTCTAGCCCACAGTTTGTCCCTGTTGGCATTATGCGGTGTGTGGCAGGCACCGCAGACGCCGCTCTACTTGAGGCTTTGGTCTTTGATGTTTTTCTCGTCCGGTGCGGCCAGTCTCAGGTCATGCTTGGTGCCGGCAATGGCGGCCTGGGCTTTGTGGCAGCTTTGGCAAAGCTTCCATGTGGTGACAGATTTGCGTAGAAAACTGTTGTTTCCATTGCCGGGAACCTCAGGATGCCCCGGGTTGTTGGAGTCCGGACTCCAGCGGTGGACATCATGACAGGTGGGGCATCTGACCTTGCCATTGGCGGATCGTTTACCCGCTTCGGTAAAGAGTGGGAGTGATTCGGGTGCATTTTCCAGTGTGCTGCCAACCGGGTGTGTCTTGTCGCCAATCAGCGCCTCTTTGGCGATGCCGTCCTTGTTGTGGCAGTTGCTGCACATCTCATCAATAGAGCCGTTGATGGGGTCTCTGGCCCACATCTTTGGTCCCTGTCCTTTGTGCATGAAGTGGCAGGCGTTGCATGCTCCCTTGTCGATGGTTTTAACTCCGGCGGAGTTTTCATCCTCAGGGAACAGCTCGCTGATATCGTGCCGGGTGTAATAGATCGACTCCTTTGAGGTGTGGCAGGTCAGGCAGAGCGGGTCTCCTCCTGCAAACTGCACCAGCAGATGGTTGTCATCGGTACCATTGTGGGGGGAGTGACAGGTGCGGCAGTTGATGTATTTGCCCTGTCCCAGGTAGGGCTTCTCGCCGTTGTCCCACTTTTCAGGTAGATCGGCATCTTTGGGCAGCTCCACATCGATCGGATGAGTGTAGCGCCGCAGTGCCTTGTTGCTGCTCAGGTCGGGTGAGAGGCCATGGCATGCTTCACATAACATGGATTGGGAGAGGGATGCCTCACTGTTGGGTATGATGAGGAAATCATCATTGGTGCTGCCGTGGGGAGTATGGCAGGATTCGCAGATAACGGTGCTGTTTTTGCCAGGTTTTCCACCGGCCTGAATCACCTGATCTGGAAATTCCTTAAACTCAATATTGATGGGGTGGTTGCCTTTTTTGGGGCCGGTCTCCTTGCCTTTATGGCATCTCTGACAGATGGATGAGTCGATGTTGGGTTCGCGCAGGAATATGGCGGATGCCATGGTGATACGGGTATCTACACCATGTGCAGAGTGACAGGTGACGCACTGCATCCTGCCTTCGGGATCCAATGGGTACTCTTCAGGGATCGTGACCTTTTCCGAGGGTACGACTCCCGCCTTGTGCCGGTTGGTCTCCCAGACCCGGAAGCGGGAGTCGGAGATGGAGCCATCGTGGCAGCTGTAGCACATCATCTCTTTTGAGACGGCGCGTTCCTCCGGGATCTCCAGCAGGTAGCGCTGCCCCTTATCCTCAAGAAAATCCTCCATCCATCGGAAGTGACACATGGCGCACTCTTTGGATGAGTTTTGCCCACCTTCCGGTGCTGCCCAGGATATTGTGGGTGCTAAAATGAGAGCCAGTAGCGGAAAAAGCCAGATCAGTCGCAGCTGTTTCATGATGCGATGCGGTAGACGCTGATGCGGTTGGCGAACATCTCTACCACGTAGAAGAGGCCGTTGTTATCAAAATAGAGCCGGGTCGGGGTGGTGAAGCGTTTGACCTTGCCCTGGCCATCACTGAGTACGGCCTGGAATTTGCCTGTTTTGTCGAACATCTGGATCACGCCCAGATAGGAGTCGGCAATAAAGACCTGCCCTTTGGCGTTGACGGCTACCCCTTTGGGGCGGAACAGCTCACCCTTTTCAACCCCCCAGCCGCCAATATCGTAGCCAAAGTTGAATCCCTCTTCGGGCAGAATGGTACGTATGCGGGTGTTGATGACATCGACAATATAGAGGGTGCCTGCAGAGTCGATATAGAGGGAGAAGGGCCAGCGGAAGCCATCCTGTTTATGGCTCATGCCGCCGATCGTGCGGATGAACTTTTGCTCTTTCAGGCTATAGACCAGTACCTGGTGATTCTCATTATCGACCACATAGAGCAGTTGACGTTGGTTGTCGATGGCCACATCGGTGGGGTCGGGGCGCTTCTGTTTCTTGCTCTGAGGGAGTTTGATCTGATCAAGATGTTTGCCATCAGGGCTGTAGATCTGCACGCGGGCATTGCCTGAGTCGGCGATGTAGACATTATCTTTGGCATCGAGGGTCATGCCCAGAGGGTAGCTAAGCTCATCGTCTGCGCTGCCACCCCTGCCAAAACTGCCCTGAAATTTGCCTTCATAGCTGTAGATAACAACCCGGTTTGAGACGCCATCCAATACCAGGATGCGGTTGTCCGAGGTCATCCGCACATTGCTGGGATGGCGCAGGCCGAGCTTGTCGCCACCTTCGATGACTCTGACGGGTTCAACAGGCAGCAGATCGCCGCGGGGGGCGGCGCTGAGCTGTTGGGTAATGAGTAGCAGGCAGGCAGCGGTGAGCAGGGCTGTGGCCCTCACGGTGTTGAGCAGGGTGAGATTACTCATCACGGCAGCTGGAATCCCTTGATATCTTTTGTATCGTGGCAACCACGACAAATGCCGGCATTCTTTTGGCTAATGCGCAGGCGCTTATGTGAGTCTGCGCCAGCATTGGCGCGTTCCCTTATCTGTACGCCCAGCTCATGTGGGTTGTGGCAGGTGCCACAGAAAACATTGCCGGTCACGATCTCCAGAGGCAGAATGACATCCTTCTCGGTGGCGATGATCTTGTTGGCCATCTTTGCGTCGGGTGCGGCTGCATGATAGATAGGGTCACCATTCTCCTTATAACCCATTACGCAGCCTACGGCATAGGCATCATCGGTGTGGCAGCGCAGACAGAGTTGGTCGAAACGACTCTGATTAAAAGTAACGTCTTCAATGCTCTTTGCGTGCTTTCGGTCAGGGGTTATGTCGTGACAGTAGGTGCAAACATCTTCTTTAAGTTCGCCCTCTTCGTTGATCTGATTATGTGGGTTGAGTTTTTTGTATTTGGATCTGTCGTGGCAGTTGTAGCAGAGGTCGGTTCGGTTTTTGTAGGGTGCGCCCCGATGAAAGAGTCGGTTCTCTTTCTTACGATAAAATTCACTGTTTAGGCATTGGTAGCTGATCTTATGACAGACGGCGCAGGTGATTTGATTGTCGCCATTAAGGCCAGAAAGAAACTCCTCTGGCATCTTCTCCATCATGGTTCGAGGTGGAATCATGCAGGTTGCGTGGATGTATTTGTCTTTTGAAATGGTAGCGTGGCAACGGTTGCATAGCATGTTGATGTCGCCATTAAAACGGAGTGCTGTTCTTCCGCCTCGTTCGGGTATCTGCTCATGACACTCCAGGCACTTGTCCTGTGTTTCTGACCAGTGTGGATAGATGTTCAGGTTTTCACTTGCAAAGGTTTGTGAGAACAGCAGTGAGATGAGCAGTGTTGTTATAAATAGTCGCATCAGTTTATCTTTCATAGCGTTATATCTTTTCCCCAAGCCATCCTTGCCACCAAAATAGACCTTGCCAGAAGCAACGGTGGGGGAGGTGCAGATCAGATCACCGGCATCAAATTCCCACAGTGGCTCAAGCGGTGGTGCAAGATCAGGGGTCGATTGGGTGTTGAGTTGTGGGTTGTAGAGGAACATGGGCCAGGAGGCGGACTCTGCTGCTCCAGGAGGATGCCATATTGTCAGAAGGAGTGACGATAGCCACTTATGAGGTTTAGTTGTTGCCAATAGTGCGCTCACACCGTTAAGTCTTATTTCGCCAAAATGTCCAGGAATAGAATCTTATAGGTAAAAATAACAGTGTTGTTGTTAGTGACAGAGGAATCCGCTTGTACGATGGCCTCCTCTGTCGCTGTTGTTGCCCCCTACGGCGTGTTTCTTCTGCCTCGGGTTCTGGAGGCAGGGTCAAACATCGTTGGCAGGTAAAATTTACTGTACTTGGTGATCATACTCGCCACTTCGCCGGTCTCCAAGCGGTTTGCAACCACGGGTGAGTAGAGGAGCGATCTGAAGTTCAGCAGACCGTTCTTTGTATGACACTCATCACAGAAGATGGGTTTTTGTGAGATCTCCTTATGGATGCGAACCTTTGCCTCTGCCTGTTGGTCGGCGTTAAAGGTGGCGCGTAGGCTGAGGTACTCCTCAATGAATGCCTTGTCGGCAGATTCATCTAGCCGTCGGCCTATGCCATCCTCCGCAACTTTGATAGGTACAATCATGGCACCATAGCTGCCCGGTTTGCCCTCAAGCCTGCTGAGTTCCATGCCGGTTTTTTTATTGAGCCATTTATAGACGATGTGGTCACTCTCCGTGGGTCTGATATGGCAGGTTTCGCAGGCGGTGAAAAAGGCATGGGCATTCAGGAAAGCCCGTACATCGGGTGCCTTTGAGTGCGGATAGTTGCCGTGACACTTCAGGCAGAGTGAGATGGACTCGGCACCTTCCAGTACAGCCTGGTCAACATTATGAAAATGTTCTCTTGAGATGCCTGCGCCAGTGGCAATCTGTTCCAGCGCGGTCTGATCACTGCTGCTGACCAGGCCGGTGTCAAAGGTGGCACGGAAGAAGGTGATCCACAGCAACCAGAGTGCAAAGCCGGCAAGCAGGATGAATATGGATGCCATCAGGATATCCACCAGTAACCGTTTAAAGGGGGGCATGTCGGTGTGATGATTATGCATTGTCGCCATTCCCCTCTGATGTTGCTTCTGCTTTTTCTGTGGCCAGCCGCTCCAGTTCGCGTTCGTACCAGAGTCCGTGCTCTTCTTTCATCATGCTTTCTGAGATCTTGCCGTCAATAAATGCTTTGTTCATAGGGTAGACATGGGGGTTGTAATGCACTGAAAAGATATGCCCGATAATGATGGCAAGGGCTGCCAGGGTGGCTTCACCCAGGTGGAAGGTGTCTGCGATATCCAGCCAAAATTTGGGCCAGTATTGCTCTGTCCACATCATGGTGCCGGTGACGATCACGATGAACATGCCAAAGTAGACGGAGAAGTACTCTACTTTTTCCAGATAGGTGAAACGCTCCATTTTAGGTCGTGCCTCTCTGAAACCCAGCATGTAGCTGACGTTTTGTACAGCAAAGGTGGCGTCGCTCATGCGTGGCAGCATGTCTTTGATCCAGCTGCGTCCCTCGGCTTGTAAAACAACATAGCCCAGGTGGTAGAGGCAGACCAGTGTTACAGAGACCCCCGCTATCCGGTGCACAATGCCGCGCCAGTAGAAGATGGTGTCACCCGCACTGCCAAACATCTCAATGACCCAACGCTCGCCCATCAGCATGAACCCGGTGAGGATCAGCAGGCCGGTGGAGACGAAGAGTATGACGTGTTGTATGCGTTGGCTTTTGGTAAGCCGAACAAAGCTTCTTTCATTTTTGCTATGGCTCATGATGTATGTCTCCCCAACTTGGCAGCTCTGAGGGCAATTTTGCGCTCTCTGTGTGTGGCGTAAAGATCGGCTAAACGGTGAAATCCCAGTCCTCCCACTACGGCGATAATTAGGATCTTATAGAACAGTGCGATCATCTCAATGACCCAGGCTTGGAACTCTTGCTCCTCTTGATAGATGGTTACGCCATCTTCATCTACACGCTCAGTCATAACGTTGGATGGGTGCGCTTTACCTTTGTTGGCAAAGGCTTCCTGTGCATCGGCATGACAGCCTGATTGCCGACAGTCTCTCAGTTTGTTGTCGGGATGGACAGGCGATGAGCTATCGGTGTGAGAGATAATTCGGTGAGGTGAAAATCCCAGCTGATAGGGCGCATGACAGTTCAGGCAGTTGGCGACATCTTCATCACCATAGACGATGGCTTTGCCGTGGAAGGTGTCTTTAAAGCCAATAACCACGTCCACTTCATGCCGATCCATCTTCTCTTTGTCGGCATGACATTTGCTGCACAGGGCGACGACCTGCTTGGATGATCTACGGGTTTGGGCACGGTAGAACATGTGCTTGTAGAAGCGATTGGTCCAGGCCTCTGATTCGTGGCATTCCAGGCAGACCTTGATGAACTGCATTGATTTCAGCTCTTTACCAATACCGATCTGGTAAGGCTTGTTGGTGTGGCAGTCCTTGCATTTGGGTAGATCCTTGATGAGGTCGGGTTTTTTTGTACCATCCGGGCCATGGGCGCTCTTTCTCAGGTCGTTCACGATGGATTTGTGTGAGAAGGCCCGCCCGGTGGATGGGTCATTCAGATGGCAGTCGGTGGCGCAGTCTACGTTTTTGACATCGGTATGAGGTATCTCTTCAACGCCGGTGTGGCAGTTTTTACATCTGAGCTTGCCGTGGTAAGAGGCTTTGAAGAGCTCTTCATTGACATAAAAGATGCGCTTGACCGCCTTCTGTTCCTCATTTTTGGCATACCGCCCCAGGCCAGCGTATTTATGGCACATGAGGCAGTTTTCATCATCTACGGCCATGGCAGCAGCCGGGATGAAAAGAGTAAGAAAGGCGGTCAGCAGAAATAGGGCAACGGTAATGTCCCGTGCGGTGTGCTTGGTCTTCATACGGAGATTAATTCCACTGTAGTGGTTGGGCATGCTGAGGTCATTCGAATCACTTGTTTGCAGGGAGGTAAGGGGGGACTAGGGTGTTAAGTTGGCTTGACATTTAATACGAAACTCTATACTTGAGAAAACAAAGGGTTATTTTGACGTGAAATAGAAAGCGTTGCAACCTACTATTTTGCTTAGGTATTTCCTCATCTCTAGGGTGTTCCTTGTGTCCGGGTTGGCGCCAGGTTGCGGATTAATTCCAGCAGCTCTCTTGCTTCCCGGTTTTGCGGGAAGAGGGTGAGTTCCTGAAGCAACTCCGTGCGGGCGGCGGCTATTTGACCCACTGCCAGATAGGCCCTGGCTCGCATCAGATGCAGCTTTCTGTGGCGTGCCCGGGTTCTGGCCAATTCGTCCATTGCGCGCATGACCATGCCGGGATTATTAAGCTTCAGATACAGCTTGGCAAGGTTGATCAGACAGTCCGGCATGGATGAGTATTTAAGTGATTTGTTCATGTAGGTTTTGGCCGGGCCATACTGCTGCAGATGCATGGATGCGATTCCCATGTTGCAGTAGAGTGATGCCCAGGCAACCTGGTTTTCATCGTAGGCATTTTCAACACCCTGTTGAAAGATCTCCATGGCCTTGGCAGGTCGGTTTTTTATATCCCAAATAATACCCAGGTTGATATAGGCTCTCAGGCTGCCAGGGGACTTTTCCACGCTCTCTTCCCAGAATTTTGTTGGATCTCCCCATACGGCGGCGCGGCTATGCCAGCTGAGCAGAAAGAGCACCATTAATATGACAGTTGGGATCAATATGGTTAGTTGTGGCTTGTTCTGCCTGGCCAGCCAATAGGCGACAGGCAGAAACAGAAAGATGGATGGCAGGTAGTTGCGGTGGACAAAGGCCATCTCCAGCTGAATGAAGGTGGATTCAAGCAGATGGTTGATAAAAAACCAGAAAATTGCCAGCCATAGGAGTGGATACCGTTTGATCTGCAGGCTTGAGATAACTAAGAGTAAAACAATGCCGCTCCAGGAAAGAAGGGTGGTGATGGGGTTGAATAGCGTGTGTGACAGAGGGTATTTGAGTACAAAGGCCAGTCGGTCAGGATGCGGGAAGAAGAGCAGGCTGAGATAGTGGATCAATACCCGGCCCTGGGTCAGCAGACGCTCTGTATTGGTGAATACGCGGTTGCCGGAGTCTTTGAGTAATCCCTGGATAATCTGAACGGGGCTGTAGCCGAGTGCCATGGCGCCTAATGCGGGTACGACCAGCACGGCGCCCAGCAGGCAGGCCAGGCGTTTTCTGCGCGCCGGGGTGCCGCCGATGCGATCAGGTGGCAGTACAAATTCCAATACCAGTAACCCAAGTGGGAGCAGCGCAGCGTTCTCTTTGCTGGCAATGCCTGCGATAAAACTGGCTGTGAGCGCACTCCACCATCTCCAGCCGTGAGGGGACTCCCGTGTGTGCAGATAGGCAATGACCCCCAGAAGATAGAATGTGGCGGAGAGGAGTGTCATGCGCTGAATGACATAGAAAACGGTATCAGCATGAAAGGGATTCAGCCCCCAAAGCAGGGCGCACAGAAGTGCGGCGCTGTCTGCAATCTGTGGGCTGTTGCCAAAATGGGTCAGGAGGCGTCGGCAGAGAAAGAAGAGAATGATGATATTCAGACAGTGGATCAGGGTGTTGATGATCCGTCCTGATTTTGGTGTTAGCCCAACGATATTGTTTTCAATCAAAAAAGATAGGGTTGGAATAGGGCGCTGGGCTGCCGGGTAGGGGTTGTCAAAAATGGTATTGTGAATCTTGTCCCAAGAGAGTGAGGGTTCCCTTAAATAGGAGATGGATCGAAAGTGCCCTTCGGAATCGAGATAAAAACGCCCGGTTGTTGAATTCCAGCTGGCAGTCACTATGGCAGCTGATGCTATCAACAGCAGAACTGTGGATAGCAATACCCTCTGGAGTGCTGGCTTAGCTAGCATGCTGCGACCAGTGGCCCCTAAATTGTTGGTAGATCAATGTGCTGAAGCAGGGCGGCAACATCTTCTTTTGAGCGTGCTATGAGTGCTTTATCCACTATGTCCCGGGTGAGATGTGGGGCCATTAGATTAATGAAGTCATACATGTAGCTTCTTAAATAGGCATTGTGTTTCAGGCCTATTCGGGTTGTGCTCTGGGTAAACAGGTGGCTGGCATCCAGTGCGCACAGCCCTGAGTCCAGTTTGGCGTCATACCCCATGGAGGCAATAATGCCCACGCCCAACCCCAGGCGCACATAGGTTTTTATAACGTCGGAGTCTGTGGCAGTAAATACCACATTGGGTGTTAGACCGCGTGCGGTAAAGGCCTCATCCAGCCGGGAACGCCCTGTAAAACCAAATACATAGGTAACAATAGGGTGTTGAGCAATAGCCTCCAGGGTCAGTGGCTGTTGCTCGCAAAGTGGGTGTCCGGTGGGCACAATAATGCTGCGATTCCAATGGAGAACGGGCAGCATGACCAGGTTTTCAAAATACTCCATGGCCTCTGTAGCGATGGCGAAGTCAACGCTGCCTTTGGCTGCCTGCTCTGCAATCTGCATAGGCGTGCCCTGATGCATGTGCAGATGTACATCGGGATAGCGTTTAATAAAGGTGCTGATGACAGGTGGGAGTGCGTATCGGGCTTGAGTATGTGTTGTGGCGATAGAGAGATTGCCTCGGCGCTGATCGGTAAATTCGCTGGCTGCTGCGCGGATATTCTCAGTCTCATCCAGGATTCGAGCGGCCATCTCCAGGATGGTCTGCCCTGCCGGTGTGATGTGAGTGAGATTTTTCCCACTACGCCCAAAAATCTGGATGCCAAGCTCATCCTCAAGCAGGCGAATCTGTTTGCTAACGCCAGGTTGAGATGTGTAGAGGCTTTCTGCTGTAGCAGAAATATTAAGCCCATGCTGAGCCACTTCCCAGATATAACGTAGTTGCTGAAGCTTCATAATCAATCCAGGCAGCATCTTGATAGGTATTGCGTATAGATCAATATATAATATCAACGCAATATTTGCTTTGTATTTTGAATAAAAGTTATTGATAGGTGATTTTTCTAGGATGATGCAAAGGTGGAGTAGTCTTGGTGCTATTTGTAATCTTTGTGTTGCCCCCCTATTCTATACACCAAGATTCTATATTTACCCTCTTTGTGGAGTGAGAAGTGAGTAGATCAACTAATTGTCTTCAACGTTGTTATGTGTTGCTTGTTACATTGCTGTTATTGGTTGCTGCAGTGGGACTCAGTGGTTGCGTCGAAAAGCCGAGGAAGGTTCTGGAAGAGCCAAAAAATCTAGTCTGGCCTATGCCGCCAGAGCAACCAAGGATCCGCTACATAAAGAGCTGGCGTGGGCAAATAAATTTTAAAAAGCGCAGTGACTTTAAAGATGCGCTGCTTGGCATTGATCATCAGGGTCTTTATCTGGCCAAGCCATATGGTGTTGCAGTCAATGCAGATGGTAGCCGTATGTATGTTACAGATGCCAAATTGCGAGGTGTGGTTGTCTTTGATATGAAGAAGGAACAGGTCTACATGTTGAAAACGGATGCAATGGGTGGGTTGGCATCACCTGTTGAGGTGCGTGTTGATAGTAAGGGGCGAATCTATGTTACGGACAGCTTTGGTGGAAAGCTGATGGTCTATAAGCCCAATGGAGAGACTTTGAGAACATTAGGAAGGGCTGATGGGATGAAACGGCCAACAGGCTTGGCACTTGATGAGGCGCACAACCGAATCTATGTTAGCGATGTAGTGAGTCACCAGATTATGGTGTACGATTTTGATGGCCATTTTATTAAACGCTTTTCTGAGCGGGGATCTGATCCGGGTTATCTAAACTTTCCAAATAACCTGGCAGTGGATAAGGATGGAAAGATATACGTTACAGACAGTGGTAATTTCAGGGTGCAGATTTTTTCACCTGAAGGTGAATATCTCTCAGGCTTTGGAAAGCTTGGGGACGGCTTTGGAGCTTTTGCCCGGCCAAAAGGGATAGCAGTAGATAGTGATAATCATGTATATGTACTTGATGCGGCATTTGGAAATTATCAGATTTTTAATAATGCGGGCCAATTGCTCTTGTTTGTTGGTACAGTAGGCAGAGGCCCCGGTATGTTTTGGTTGCCTGCGGGCATGTATATTGATAATAACGATAAAATTTATGTTGTTGATTCGCTTAATAAACGGGTGCAGGTTTTCCAGTATATAAAGGAAGAGGAGACTGAAAGCACAGCAATACCTAAAGCAGTCTCAAATGGAGGAACTGCTAAGGCGGTTGATTCAGGTAGGTAGTTGGGCTTTGAAAGTGGAGTCTTATTAAAATTCCATTATTTCAGGATTGATAAGACTAAGTTGCTTATATAATTTGATTGTTTTTTTTTAGTAAAGCACTGATAACAGCATGAAATATAAAAACATTATGCTTTATTATGAGATGCTCAAGCACAAGATGTGTCATGGAGTAGAATCTAGCTAAAGGCAAAGTGCTGTGCTAAAGTTGAATGTAAGGGCTGGCTCTTAATACGCACGGCAGGGCGTGGGTAAGCTGAATTGAGTATACTGTTGTTACAGCGTTACAGCATATTAATTGCGGGGGGTAAAAATGCGCAGGAATGTATCACTATTAGTAGCTGCGGGTGCGGTCTTAGCGTTCTCGCTAGGCGGGATAGCAAACGCAGGTATCGAATTAACCAAGCACAATATGTCTTCTGGTGCAACGAGTACCATTAAGTCTGTAGTTGGTGCAACGGGTACAGACGAGATCTGTATTTTTTGTCATACGCCACACATGAACGTTACCAAGGGTGATGTGTTGCCACTTTGGAATCACAGGTTGAGCAGTGGCGTGGGTAGTTACACTATGTATAAGAGTGCTTCATTCAATGGGGCTGATAACTATGGTCTTCTCCAAGCAGTAACATTAAACACCCCAACTACCCCTGCGGACTTAGTTACAGGCAATATGTCTGTAACCAATCTGTGTCTCTCATGTCATGATGGCACGCAGGCTGTGAATGCAATGTTTAATCCGCCAAACAGGCTTAATGCCAATCCAGTTATGACAGGCGGGGGTGGTGCAGGTAGCGCCTATATTCCCAACACTTCAAATGCCTATCTTGGTACAGATCTTCAAAATGATCACCCGGTAAACTTTACCTATTCAGTATCCCAGACTGTTTCTGATGAGACCTTGCATACAGAAGGAGGGGGTGGTGTACAGTGGAATGGTGAGACTGTTCGGTTATTCAATGGTACGGTTCAGTGTGCTTCGTGCCATGATCCACATAAGGACTATGTTACAAGTACAGAGTTTACTCCATTCCTCCGCGTGACAATTTCAGGAAGCAAGCTGTGCCTGACATGTCATGATAAGTAGCTAGGAGAATTTACTCCCGCATTACAAAAAAGAGGGCTATTAAGCCCTCTTTTTTGTTGTATAAAATGCTTATTTGCCATAGCTAGAATATGGCATCATGTAAGGCCTGTTGTTTAATCGAAGTACCATTTCTGCTATTTTCTTTAAGTATTTCTATTGTTGTCAGATCTTTGTTGTTTCAGGCTGCTGGTAAAAACTATGCACCTTGATGCAAGGCTTTTGTGTTTTTACTATTCAGCAGCCTCACTGGGTCTCTACAAGGGGCTGCATGTCGCCTGGGAGCGGAAGCGTTAAGTTGCAATAAAATAATCTATGGACTTGCGATCCATAGTGGTTGAATGCTCTGATCAGAGTCCCTTGGGAACGTTAAGTGGTTCCATGTCTTTGCGCATCTTCTTCGGCACGTGCCTCCTTCCTTAATTGTAGATCTGGAGATGGGTATCGCCTGCTGGATGTGATCTATTTCCGCTTTGTTATCCTTGGCAGTTAGTGCTTAGTGAAGAGGTGGTTAGTATTTTGGTTTAGCGGGGGAATCAAGTACAATCACCGATTCATTTGTGGATATATGCAACGATGGGGAGTCGTGCAGATATTAACATGCCCGGCAATAGCTCGCTGGCTGCTGGGTCGTGTGCATTTGATTGGTTTTTGTGGATTGAAATAGATTGTATTTCTAACAATTAATAAAAATGCTGATTTAGAAAAAAGTCGGCATTTATCCTTATTGATTATAGTGTTGGGGGAGGGTTGTATTCGTGAAGCTAGATTGCAGGCAGATCAGCCAATACAAAGAGGTGTATTTAAAGCTATGGAATGGCGATTGGTGAAATCTCACTTTAATTAAGCAATATAAGCATTGGCCACATGAGTTCTGTTAGCAGGACAGCATTTGCTTTGCTGGTGATTATTTGCGCTACTGGGGGTTCTTTTCCTGTGATGGCCTCGCTTCGGGATTATGGTATATACCTGGGCTCAATAGGGGGAAGTACGTCGTTGCGCCTGGATAATAGGCTCAGAAAAAATACAACCAATAAGGAAAAATCAAATAAGTTAACTTCGACTACAGTGATCCGTACAGAAGGTTTTATTTGGGATCCTCGTTTTATGACGGTAGATCTGAACTTAAAGTACGCTACAAGTAGAAGAAAGGCTGATACCTACGATTCCGATGAGGATTCTATTGGCTTCAGGTTCAAATCTGTTCTTTTCCCTCGCTGGCGCTACCCATACTCACCAATTCGTTTGTCTGCCTCTAAAACAACACGCACACTTGATAGTAATGGAGGAGGCGGTGTTGAGACAGGCTATACCCAGATGTCATTAAATTGGGGATTGGTTCAAAAACAGTTGGGCCGGGTGCGAATGCGCTATAGTTATACCCTTGAGGAATCTACTGGGTGGATGCGTGAGCGGGATACCGTTAGAAACAGATTTCAGGCTCATGCAAGTAAACGAATCCTAAAAGGTAAGTGGGGTGAAACGCGCTCAAGGTATGGGTATCAGTTTGATACCTTTGATGAGCGAGTAGAAGATACGTTTGATGTGCAGCACTATCTTTTTATGAATAATGATACGAAGTTTGGGAGGAAAGCAGATTTAAGCTCTAATGCCTTGTTTTACCAGCGATACTATGATGGGCGTGATGATGGCATTGATGATGAATACGTATTTGCATCAAATGCAAATCTAAAGGTTCAGGAATCAGAGAGATTTCAACATTATTACTCATTGGGTTTTAGGTCTGATGATGAGAGTAATAATTATTTTGGATCTGCAGGTGCAAGTTATAGTTATACCCATGACTTTGATAAGTATTTAAAAGCTACTGCCTCTACTGGGGCATTAGCTCGCTTTGGTGGAGGATCAGCCGAGCAGTCCTTAATGCGGTTTAATGCAAATGCAAATGGCAGATTGGCTTATAGGCTAAGCTACGATGTTTATCGGCTAAATGCGCACTATAGTATGCATGTGCGATCGCCTGCATGGGGTTCTGGATTGCGCAGTGCTCAGTCAGAGGTGGTTCGAATTAGTCAGTCTGCATCACTGGCGGTTTCCAGGCCAAAGAATCCATTGTATTCAGATATAGCTACTCTTCGAGCACAATATGAGATGGCGGAAGTGGATAGTTATTCATACTCTGCGGACTATTCAGCCAGGAGTGTATATGAGTTTTCAAATAAAGCCTCTTCTCTGATCTCCGGGAATGTTACGGCATCTCAGCCAAGCCGTGGGGATTTCAGTCTTGGATTTGGTTCGTCGGCAATGCTTAGGTATCGTTTTGGTCGTAGAGTGCATGCTTCTGTCAATGCCCGTCAGCGATGGAGGAAACAGGCCAATAGAGCGTTTTCTCTATTTGGTATTAAGGGGCTTGTTTCAGGGCGGCTCTATAGGCGGTTTAATGTAAAATTTTCTAGTGCATTAGGGTGGACAAGACGAATTGAAGAGATTCAATATAGTAATACCAGCCCTAGAGATGAAATTAGAGGGATGGCTGAAGTTAGTTCATCAATAGGAAAGCTTGTAACCTCATTAAGGTATACCTATAGCGAGACTGATTACGATGGCGACGTTTCATCTGACCAGTCAATTATGCTCCAAATCAAACGTTTTTTTGGCTGGCGACTATAGCCAAATAGTGATGACACGGATTGAAAATGTATCTTCAAGCTAGAGAGATTAAGTTTACCCGTTACCTGTTTAACCTGTGTTTGTTGATGGTAGTGCTTTCTAATGTAAACGCTGCTGATTGGAATGCGCTTAATGGTGGGTCACGGCATCTGTCGCATAGCCCGGATGTTATCCCTTTAGAACCTAAAAATGTATGGCAAGTGGGTATTGCCAGGCGCTTTTATGCGTCACCTGTTGTGATTGGTGATCGAATCTTTGTTGCGGCGCGTGGGAAACGTATTAAGGCGCTTAATATCAAGGATGGCGCTATTGTCTGGGAAGTGGCAGTGAAGGGGATCCTGTCAGCCACACCGGCGGTTTCGGGTAATATATTAGTAGCGGGCGCAAAAGATGGTGTCGTAACTGCTTTAGATATATCAGATGGAAAGATTATTTGGCAGGTAAAGACAGGTGGCAAAGTCCTTTCCTCTCCTGTTATACTGGATGAAACGGTGTTTATAGGTTCAAATGATCTGCATTTGTATGCTCTGGATTTATCTACTGGGAAGGTGCGCTGGAGGTATCGCGCTCATGACTATAAATATGGCGGCCTGTATGCATCTCCATCACTCGATGATAAACGGGTGTTTATAGGGGGCAAAAATGGTTACCTGTATGCAATAGATATAAAAACAGGCAAGCCAGTCTGGGGAGTGGCGCTTGGATCATCGATTTATGGGGCTGCTGCTGTTAGTGGAGAGCGCCTCTATATAGGTTCATACGACCGTAATCTGTATGCATTGCAAGCAGAGGATGGAAAAGAGATCTGGCGAGTTGAATTGGATGATTGGCCCCAAGGTGCACCTGTACTGTTTGAGGGTAAAGTGATTATTGCAAGTCGTAGTGGCATTTTATATGGAGTAGACGCTGAGGAAGGCCGCATATCATGGCGTATGGATCTGGAAGAGGGGCTACGGCATAGCCCTGTTGTAGATTCAAATGGAACGGGCGTGATTGGGACTACTGGCGGTAGATTGCTAGCTATTGACTTGCAAAAACAAGAGTTAATATGGGAGCAGGAAATGGAAGGGGGGGTATTTGGGCAAGTTGCCGTTACTGAATACGGTATTGTCGTGGCGACACTGGATGGGGTTGTGACATTGCTGCATTGAGATTGATTTTTGATGCTGTAAAGTTTTTTCCTTTAATTAATTGTGTATAATGCCCGCAAGATTTAATTATGATTCCCCTTATAGTAAATAGTTATATTTTTTAATGACTTATTTAAGTTGGGAGAGTGTGTGGTCGTTCGTGCATTAGTCACGCTATTGATATTGTGTTTTGCAGCAATGAGTAGTGCTGCGTGGGCGATAAGCGAGAAAGAGCTTTTAAATAATCCTGAGCAGATACACAGTCTGCTCGCAGATGAAAAAATTGCCTTTGAAGATGTCCCCAACCCTCATTGGCGAGCAGATGCATGTATGGCCTGCCACCTTGAAAAGGCAAAAGAAGATAATAAAATGCCGCCCCTGCGAAGTACTGATTACAATGGGCTATGCGGGAATTGCCATGATCCATCGCTGGTAGCTGAGTATATCCATGCCGTTGATATCGAGCCTCCGGATGAATTTCTAGACCGCATGCCTGAAGACTTTTTAGCGGCACTGGATCGTGGAGAAGGTGTGCTGACCTGTATCGTCTGTCATGATATGGCGATACATTGCGATGAAGGTTCGTTTGAACAGGCTGAGATAAATCCGCTGTTTTTTCGCGGCGGGCCATATTCATCGCGTACAGATTTATGTTTTAATTGCCACGATCCAGAAGATTATGAGCGCTACAACCCCCACGATCAGGTTACTGATGAAGGGGAACTGGATACAGAGCAGTGTTTCTTTTGCCATAATGTAACGCCGAATCGTGCTGTTGCGCGAAGCATCAACGATGTCACCTTTAATGTGGTAGAAGATCTAAAAAAATTATGTACAGGTTGTCACCCTTATAGTCCACACCCTGGAGGAACCTGGTTTGGTGCTACCGGCAACAAAGTAGGTGGAGGCCCTAATCACTTAAAGGTTCCTCCAGAGAAAATCCGGAAGCGCCTGGAAGTGATGGAAGCGAAAAGTGGGGCTGTGATGCCGCGAGAACCTGGAACAGGTAGCATCTTTTGTGCAACCTGTCATAATCCGCACGAAAGAGGCGTACAGTTCAGCAGGAAGGCGGATGTTGGTGCAGATGGATATAAGCGCCTGCGGCGAGGAAAATTCGAGATATGTCTGGCATGCCACGAAATGTAGCAGTCAGTCAGTGTTACAACAAAAATGTTAGGTATTGTCCATTAGTAAAATAAGGTTGCTGGTTTGCGCGATTTTTGTCGCGCTCAGTCTGCCCTCGATATCCCAGGCATTTGTGGATGACGAGGCATGTCTGATGTGTCACAAGTACCCCAAGATGGGGCGGGTTGACGATGAGGGATTCCAGAAGGCTTATTATGTGATACCCGAGGTGTTTTCAAAGACGGTGCACCGCAATGTGCCCTGTCGCGACTGTCACTACTACATCAAGCAACTGCCTCACCGTCCAGTGAAGGAAGGTGTTCGTTGTGACCGCGAATGTCACTCGATTGAGAATCCATCAACGGGCAAGCCGTTCAGTCATAAGCCTATCTATGATACCTTCAAGAAAAGTGTTCATGGGCGTGAGAAGCTGGAGACGGGGCTGGATAACGACAAGCCCTATTGCATTACCTGTCACACCAACCCTCTCTACAATAAAGAAGAGGAAGCGCCACCAAAGAAAATCACAGACCGCTGCGTTGTATGCCATGAGGATGAGAAATTCGCCTTTAAATGGTACAACCATACCAGTCGGCGCATCCGAGAAGTGAAGCGTGATACTCAGGATATCATCAAACTCTGTTCTCGCTGCCATGCTGACCAAGAGCTCCTTGCCCGGCACAAAAAGGATGCAGATGATACAGGGCGTGAGATTGGGGAAAAGTACACTATTGCAGCTGAGTCATACCAAAACAGTTTTCACGGCAAGGTCGCCAAATACGGTAATAAACAGGTTGCCAACTGCCTGAGTTGTCATGCGTCACCAGATAACTACTATATGAGTGTGCATGAACTGCGCCCATCTCGGGATCCGTTATCACCTGTTAACAAGAACAACCGGGTGAAGACCTGTCGGCAGTGCCACAAAACAGCGGATGCCAATTATGCGGCCATTGATCCGCACCCAACCGATGAGAAGGAACTGAATGAGTTTAACTATTATGCAGAGATTATCTACGGCATCGTGGGTGATACAGCGCTGGCGCTACTGGTTGGACTCTCCTTGTTTGAAACTATTGGGCGTAAGCGTGATGGTATAGCGTGGGTTCTGCGCAATGGTACAACCTGGCGTGGCCGTAGCCGACGCAAACGCAAGTCAGCGTAAAAGATATTTTAAATAGCCTAAAACTATGCTGCTTTAGCACTGTAGCTATAGGTCAAAATTAGTCACAGATTAACCAATGGGGACAACACGAGAATGAAGCTGTCCAATGATGCAAATAAGGTGCTGGGAACTTTTCTGCGCCAATATAAAATTCCAACGGAAGATGTAAATGATCTTGAAGAGATCGTTTCCATGATGCCGGAGGACAGAAAACAGATATACAAGAATGTGCAATCAAATCCAGTTGGGGATCTGTTTCGCTACTCTGTGCATATCCGTATCCAGCATTTACTGACCTTTACAACCTTTCTGCTGCTGGCATTTACGGGGTTGCCTATCCACTACAATGATGCGTTTTGGGCTGTGCCATTCAATGATCTACTGGGTGGCGTAGAGGTTACACGTGTTATTCACCGTACCCTGGCAACATGGATGGTGCTCTCTATGGTCTACCATCTCTTTACTGTTATTGGCGGAACCTTGCAGAAGATGGTAGAGGGCAAATTCGATATTGGCCGGAGCATTTTGCCTATTTTAAAGGATGCGAGGGACTTTGCTGCAGATATGGCTTACTTCGCTGGGCAGCGTGACAATCGTCCTGAGATGGATAAATTCATGTATAAGCAGAAGATCCATTACTTTGCTGCCGCCTTTGGTAATATCGTGATGGTGATATCGGGATCTAGTTTCCTATTCCCCGAGTTCTGGAATAGCATTTTGCCGCCTGATATCGCCTCCCATTTCCAAGAGATGATGCGGCTGTCGCATCCCCATGAGGCGTTGCTCGCCTTGTTGGTTATCGCATTCTGGCACTGGTATAACGTGCATCTCGCGCCGGGTCGTTTTCCGATGCAGTGGACATTTCTGACTGGTAAGCTGACAAGAGAACACCAGATTGAAGAGCATTTCCTTGAGTACCTCCGGTGCTTGGCTTCGCTTCCAGAAGAGAGGTCATATCTGCGAGAGGTGCTAGTCAGTAAGGGATTGGTCTCTGCTACAAAAGAGATAGATGCGCGCCAAAATTTCTTGTTTGATCAGCATCGCCAGTGGATCAAGGAACAGACGGAGTTGGGAGCACAAGGAGATGTGCTGGAAGATAGACAATCATGATGTCACAGCTGACAAAAGGGCAAAAATTCATAGCATATGGATCTCTTCTCTTTGTGTTGGCTTGGACAGTCTTTGGTGTCTATGCCATTTGGCTAATGACTTCTGAAGGTTGATGCCTTGCGTATCGCTTCAGGTAACAACAAATACTTTTACAAAATTGAAGGTTTCTGGTTATGGCTGAAACAGTAGAACTCGATGCCATTTTTATCGCGCTGGCGGTAACACTGTTTGTGTTTTTCGTAACTGCCGTTATGGTGATTATCGATCACAAGGCAAAAATACCTGGAAAAGAGACGGCTGATTTTTTCAGTGTTTCAGGTATTCGACGGAACCACCCGGCATGGGCATGGATGGTATCGGTATTTTTGTGGTTTATTATTGGCAGCCTATTGGTGATTGTTTCCTATAACATGCTGTCACATCTATGGGTACATGAAGAGCCTGTCGAGCGCTCTTTCCTGTAAAAGGTCTCTTTTGAAGGCGACCTTGAGCGCATCAGACATTTCCATAATTCCCCTAAAGTAGCGGCCTATTCAAAGGGTAAACAGCCTGTCTGCTTCTACTGCCATGGTGAATTTCCACATGCTAAACGCCCAATGGTACGCACCTTGTTGAATATGCATACCCAGTTCGTTGGGTGTATGACCTGCCATGCAAACAATGAGAAGATTCCAGAAGAGGAACTTACATTTCGCTGGCTTAATTACTCAGGAATCAGGGTTAACGGGCCGCAGTTTGGCACGGCTTATGATGAAGAGACAGGCGATCTCATCGGGACAGATGATCAGTACTCCAAAATTGTTGCCTACCGGAAAAAAGCAAATGGTGAGGAAGAGTTGTTGGAAATCACAGAAGATGCGCCAGAAGCTGCTGAGTTTATTAACATGTGCGGACAACTGACTACCCAGCAACAGGGTTCTGTGAAAAAGATGTTTCACACCATCGTTAATCCTATTGGCCGATTCTGTACGCGTTGTCATGTAGCAGAAGAGGGTAAGGGTTACCTGCCATTTCGAGAGCTTGGATTTTCGGATGCCAGAGCATTGGGTCTGACCAACCTTAATATTGCGGGTTTGGTTCAGAAGTAGAAAGAGTTCTATATGGAGCTGGTATTTTTGGGCAAAGAAGATGATGAAGAAACCAAGGCTTTAGTTGGCGAAGATTCAGATCTTCCAGAGATGGATGACAATATGAAGAATGATCCACGCGGCTGGTGGCGTCAGGGTGCTGACGAGTAAGTTGCTTAAGGCATAATTAGCTAACCCGGATGTTTCATGAATCACGCGAATTCATGAAACATCCGGGCTAAGTGTTACAGGGGGTGAGCTCATAACTGAACCACCCCCTGTCTGTTGTCAGACTATTTCTAGGCTACACTGACCAAATCAGTTTTTTGAATACCTCGGAGGTTCCCCGATTTGAATTACAGAAATCGGTTCCTTGGAACCAATCTTCTAATCGTGACTTTGTTGTTGCTTATCAGCAGCAGCATTGCCGCAAAGCAGACCATACCTTTAGGTAAGGCTGAACATCTGTTTGATATTCAGTCAGCGCCGGATGGCCCCCTCTCTTTACCGTCAGACGTTGCAATTGCAAATGATAACCGGATTTACATTGTGGATGGCGGCCATCACCGTGTGTTGGCGTATGGGCCAGATGGAAAATTTCTCTTTTCATTCGGAAAAAGAGGACGAGGCAAGGCTGAGTTCATGTGGCCACTGGGGATTGATGTAGATAAGGCCGGGTTGGTTTATGTTACTGATAAGGAGAATCACCGGATCCAGGTATTTGATCGCGATGGCGGGCATCAATTCAGTTTTGCAGTTAATAGAAAAGATGGCACGCCAGGGACGCCAATTGATGTTACGGTGAGTGCCAAGACAGGGCTTATATTTGTAACTGAAAACTCACAACATCGTATCCTGGTATTTGATATAGATGGAACAAAGCTAGGCGGATGGGGTAAACGAGGTGTTCGGCAAAGGGAGTTCCGCTATCCAGGATCTATCCTCGTGCAGGATGGGAATGTTTATGTGGTTGATGTTCTGAATACCGTTATCAAAATATTCGATGAACGAGGCAAGTACCAATACAAAGTGGGTGAATGGGGTGTATTGCCGGGTCAGTTCTACCGTCCAAAAGGTGTGGCTGTGGATAGCCAGGGTTTGATATATGTGACAGATAGTTATATGGATGTAGTTGAAGTCTTTGATAAAGGGTATAAATTTACCCATGTTCTTGCATCGGGCAAACAAAAATATAAATTCTATGCGCCTGCTGGTATTGCGATAGATGGTAGGGATAGACTGTATGTTGCAGAGATGTTGGGGAATAAGGTTTCGGTATTTAAACTGCGATAGCCATGTTTGCTCGATATCTACTCATCCTTGTTTTTCTGCTGGTTGGATCATCATTAACCTTTAATGATGCTGAAGCTCGAAGTATCGCAGCTAAACGTGAATGTTCAATCTGCCACATTATGTGGCTGGATGACTTTCAGCGGCCTGAGGCAACGCCACTTATCCCCTATGATCCAAATCCTGTGATGAACACAGGTAAGCAGGATGTTGTCAGTAATGAGCGCAACTGCTTCTCCTGCCATGATGGCTTTGTGCTTGATTCCCGGTTTGTATGGCAAAACAAGCAGTATTCCCATCCGGTCGGTGTTGTGCCATCAGATAAAGTAAATCTGCCAACAGCGAATGAGGCACAGCTGCGACCAGATCTCAATCTTTTTCCGCTGAATAAAGATGGGAAGGTCTACTGCGGGACCTGCCATAGTGCGCATGGTGTGGATTGGAAGCAGGAGGCCTCTCCGGTCTTTCTGCGAGCCAAAAATATTGAGTCAAGTATCTGCCTTAACTGCCATAGAAATCGAAGTACCGGCCCAAAAGGTGGCAATCATCCCATTCGCAGGAAACTGGAGAACATTCCAGCTGAATTGTTGGATAAGGGATCCAAGTTTGGCAAGGACAATATTATTATTTGTCAGTCATGCCATCGTATCCATGGTGGACGTGACAAGAAGGTGTTGGTGGCCTCAAACAGGAACTCTGCGCTGTGCGGCAAGTGTCACAGTGATCGTTATGCCAAGGATAGGGTTGAGTCTACAAAGATGGGAACCCACCCGGTTAATATCACCTCGAAAAAGGTCAAAATCCCCAAGGAGATTATTGACAGAGGTGGCAAGCTTGGGGAGAAGGGGCAGATCATTTGTCAGACATGTCACCGTCCACATCTGGCAGAGAAAAAAGCCACTATTCTGGTTAAGAAAAATGGTAATGACTCGGCGCTTTGCCGGACATGCCATCTGAAGGAGGGGCGGGTAAAAAATACCAAACATAATATGGTGCTGCAGGAGAAGGAGGTTAAGAACATACGTGGCCAGAAGGTGAGTGAGGCCGGGGTGTGCAGCGCCTGTCATCTTCCCCATAATGGAAATGGCCCAAGGATGTGGGCACGTAAGATTGGTGCTGGCCCTGAGAAAATATCGAGGCTGTGCCTGAGTTGTCACAGCAAGGGAAAGATTGCTGAGCACAAACAGGTTGGCTCGATCAGTCATCCTCTCGGGCGCAATATGTCCCGTCTGGGTGAAGCGGTGAAACTCCCTGGGTTCACAGATGCCGGGTTGAAAAAAATAGGCGATATGAAGGGCAAAGTATCCTGCGCCAGTTGCCATAATCCGCACCAATGGGATCCTAAAAACCCTGATAAATCATCTAAACCAGGTGAACCAAGTGATGCAAATAACCGCTTCCTGCGTGTAGCTAATAAAGGCTCTAATGCACTATGCCGTACCTGTCATAAGGATAAGGCGGGTATAAAGGGAACCAAGCATGATGTAGCCACGATGGATGCTTCGGCAAAAAGTGAAAATGGAACCCCGGGGTTATGCAAAACCTGCCATCTTGTGCATAAAGGAAAGGGGCCGCGTCTGTGGGCAAGAGCGCCGCTTAAAGGGGTTGATCCCATCTCGTCAATCTGCCTGAGTTGTCATAATAAAAAAGGGTTAGGTAAAAAGAAAACCATTGGAGAGCATAGCCATCCTGTTAATGTGCCTCTGTCCAATCTGGGTATTGTCTCTTCAAATAACGGTTGGGTGATTGGCACAAAGAAAAAACCTGATGAAAGATATAAAAATAGAAAATTAAAAGTGCTGCCGTTATTTGATGCGAAAGGTAAAAAAACAGCTGAAGATGGTCGGGTGACCTGTGCCAGCTGTCATAACCTGCACCGTTGGTCAGCTGCATCAAAGGCAGTTAAAGGTGCTGCACTGACCGCTGAAGGCGATGCAAAAACGAGTTTCTTGCGCATCTCCAACACTCAAAAAGCAGAGTTATGCATCAATTGCCACTTTGACAAGGGAGCAGTGGCCTTATCCAAACACAACCTGGCGATTACTGCACCAGAGGAACGGAACAGCATCGGGCAGAAGGCCAAGGATATTGTGGTCTGTTTTAACTGCCATGTACCACACAATGCAGATGGGGCAAAGCTCTGGGGCAGGGGATTTGGCCCAGGTGGTGATAGGGCTGAATCAATGTGTCGAGAGTGTCACCGGGATGATGGTATTGCTAAAAATAAGCAGACAGGTGAGTTCACTCATCCACTGCAGGCAAACATAAAAAAGGTTGGAGGAAGAACCAAATTGCCCTTATTTAATAAAAAGGGTGAGCGTAGCGACAGTAAATCTGGCTGAAGGGTCAGCTGTCCCTCCTGTCATAATCCTCATCAGTGGGATCCAGCAGATCCACTGAGTAAGGCCGGTGCCGATGCAAAGGTTGAAGGCGACGCAAATACCAGTTTCCTGCGTATGCCTGCTGCACCAGATGGGGCCTTGTGCGCGTATTGCCATCGTGACAAACGCTGGGTGAAGGGCACGGATCATGATCTTAGGGTGACTGCGCCAGAAGCTAAAAATCTACGCGGTGAAACCGTTCAGCAATCAGGTATCTGCCAGCAATGCCATCTGGTTCACAATGCAAGACAGGCTCTACGATTGTGGGCGCGTAAGCCAGGGCTTGGACAAGATATTAATGAACAGATGTGTCGAGGTTGTCATGATAAAGGCCTGGCAGCACAGCAGAAGATCCCGATAAAGAAAAATCATCCGGCTAAGGTGAAGGCGCAGATTCTTCGGCAACGAGCCCGTCGAGGCCCGGTGCGTGGGTTTACCCCCCTATTTGATGAGGATGGAAAGAGAGCAAATACCGGTATTATCTCATGCCCCACTTGCCATAACCCACATCGCTGGAGTCCTGTAGTTATGGAATATGGTACAGGTGAGAATATTGAAGGTAATTCGCGAAGTAGTTTCCTACGCAATCGTAGTAAATTGGCATTGTGCTCAAACTGTCATGGCATGGATGCGTTATTCAGATATAAGTACTTCCATGGCAAGTCCTCGCGTAAAAAACATCAGTTATATCGCTGATGTAATGATTGTATTAGGAAGAAAAGGCACTATTCTCGACCTGTCTTATTAAGAGAGGCCGTTTTGCAGCTAATTTTTTGGTTGGCATGCCTATAATATATAGAGGTGGAGCTAAACAGCTCGTGTGGGTGTATTGTTAAGTCTTTTATATGTGTGATGTTACTGATGGTCAAAGATAGCCTGAGTACAAACCGCTAGGCAACAGGGATGCTAAATCTATTGGCTAGTAGCGTAGCGCATGCAAAGTTGGTTTGGTTTGAGATTTAAATTATGATGGTTAGGTATGGTTGATATGCCATGTAGAGTGCAGATTATCTGCTTTTTGTTGCTGTGTTGCTTAATTCAGGCGGCAATGGCTGGTAATGGCTTGGGTACTTTGAGCAATACTATTGTAGGCTCAAAACATGATCTGAGCATAAGTAACTACTACGGAATAGATGCATCCTATGGGGTAACCCCTTCAGATCAAATCTGTGTATTTTGCCATACACCGCATGGGGCCAATGTTGATCTAAATAATGATGGCACTGTTGATACAGATGATCCTATTCGCCCGTCTGCGCCCCTTTGGAATCGCAATATTTCTGATACCAGCTTATCGGCTAGCTTTACCCCCTATGGTAGTGCGCCAGGCTATCAAAGCTACACGCTAAATACTGTTTTTGAGGCGGGTTGGGTGCCTAGTCCTGTATCGCTGGTTTGCTTGAGCTGTCATGATTCAGCTTTGGCAAATAGTGGCAGTTCAGGTATTGTCACCACTTCTGGGTCAGAGGGCGATACTCACAATTTGGTCAATATGCCTAATCGTGCTGGCGCTGAAACGCCAAACTGTGGCGCCTGCCACCCTGATGGTGGAACTGTTCCTCCTACTTGGTGGCAGATCGGCCCAGACATGTCGAATGACCACCCTATTTCAATGTCATATCCGCCAAATTATTCAGGTTGGGCAGATGATTTTTATCCTGCACCAAATGCAACAAATGGTTGGACGGGTGTTAAGTTATATCAAGGCCGAGTGGAGTGCCCAAGCTGCCATAATCCGCATAATCCCGGTGAGATTGTCTATATAGACAACTCATACGCCGTCCCGCTTAAATATGCGCCATTCCTGCGCACAACACTTGATGGCAGTACACTTTGTGTGACCTGTCATAAGAAGTAGGCTTCCTAAAAGGCGCTTGTAAAACGCCGGAGCTGGCTCCTGGTAGCGTTAGAAGCCGGCTGGTGCGTACACTTGATAGTGTACTATTCTAATGAGATAGGTTACCTGTCTATGTTATAGAAGCAAGGGGGCATGTGGAGATATGTGTAATATGGGGAATGTGAAGTGACAATTTTTCGCTGGCTACTACTCGTTATGGTGATGGTTGTGCCCTGTGCAGGGTTACAGGCTGCATCGCCCCAGTCTGAGGAAGAAGATATTATCGATTTGGTGTGGCCACCCAAGCCTATGCCAGCACGTATCCGCTACCTGAATGCAATTGCCAGCTTTGATGATATTAAGTATGAAAAAGGTTTTTGGGAAAAGTTTTGGGATCTCATTAGAGGGGAACAACAGAATAGCCAGCTCAAACCCACAGCTGTGGCTGTAGATGATAAGGGGCGGATGAGTGTTGCTGACCCAACAGGAAAAGTGGTTCACGTTTATGATCAAAAAACGGGTGATTATTGGGTCATAGAAGAGGCAGATGTTCCTCTAATATTGCCCGTTGGACTGGCGGTAGATGAAAAAGGCAATATCTATGTTTCTGATGGTGGCCTGAAGAAAGTATGCGTTTTTTCTCCAAAAGGTAAATATCTGAGGTCGATTGGGGATGCTGAGCAGATAGAACGCCCCACAAGTATTGCTATTGATACAACCAGACGTGTGCTTTATGTGGTCGATACGCCTGCTCATACGATCAGGGTTTTCAATCTGGATGATGGCTCTTTTATCCGTACTATTGGAAAGCGTGGGCGGAAAGAGGGAGAGTTGAACTTTCCTGGTTATGTCTTTGTTGGGCCAAATGGATATCTGTATGTTAATGATGCGCTAAATGGGCGGATTCAGGTTTTTGATACTGAGGGTAAGTTTGTTAACACATTTGGTCGATTTGGTGATGCTTCGGGTACCTTTGCTACGCCAAAGGGCATCGCTGTGGATAGTGATAGAAATATATATGTGGCAGATGCTGGATTCGATAATATCCAGATTTTTAATAGTCAGGGCCGTTTGTTGTTGGACTTTGGCCGGTCTGGTCAGGCACCGGGTGAATTCTGGACACCCTCGGGCTTATACTTTGATAGTAAAGACCGATTATATGTAGCCGATGCATACAATAGACGGATACAGATTTTTCAGTATTTGAAGACAGCGGTGAAGCAATGAGAATGCAGTTTTATTCCATATCGTGGTGGCAGTTGTTGGGGGTGTGCTTGTTACTTGGTTGCATCGGCCTGGTAGATGCCGGCATTGAAACCACGAAGCATAATCTTTCAGCCAGTTCTGGGAATACACACAAAGCTACAGCTGAAGAAAGAATCTGTCTTATGTGCCACACGCCGCATAATGCCAATCCGGCAGGGCCACTGTGGAATCACCAACTCTCATCAAGTGGCACAACCTACACACCTTACAGTAGCAGCACACTCAATGCGGCGCCAGGGCAGCCAACAGGGGCATCAAAGCTCTGCCTTGCTTGTCATGATGGCACCATTGCACTAGGCGCGCTGCTTAATATGCCAGGGGCAATTCAGGGGTATGATGGGCTGAGCCAACCATTCTACAATGGTATTATCCCTGGTTTAGAGTCCTCGATGACGGGGGCTGCCAACCTGGGCATAGATCTTCGTGATGATCATCCCATCTCCTTTGTTTATGATCTCGCTTTAGCGGGTTATAGCCTGGAGTTTAATGACCCTGCAACCTTAACAGGCAATGTCCGCCTCGATGGTAATAATGAGCTGCAGTGCACCAGTTGCCATGATCCACACACTGATGTGAATCCTAAATTTCTGCGCATGCCATTTACTGATGTCGGGGGATTTGGTTCACCCCTCTGCCGCGAATGCCACAACAAAGATGGCTGGGGGCTGGGCAATAAACACCGTGATTCCATTGCCCAGTGGAATGGTACCGGCACCAACCCCTGGCATATCACAGGGCAGAATGTGGCAAATGATATTGGCTCCACGCCCAAGATCAATGGTTGCGAGAACTGCCATCAGCCGCACAACAATCCCAACCTCAACGAACGGCTACTAAAAGGGGATGGTGAGTCGGGACTCTGCGTGAGGTGCCACGGTAACAGCGGGCTGGGAGGCCTGGAAGGTAATGTATCGGATCCGGCAGATCCTACCTTCAATATTGACGCATCCCTAAGTAAACTATCACCGCACCCGGCGCTCGATGCTGCCTATGATGGGCGGCATAGGCCGCTGAGAGGGGGGGCGACGGCTAACTATAACGTGCGTGAAGATCCAGATAATCTGGCAGGAGCCAAGCGCCATGTAGAGTGCCAGGATTGCCATAACCCACATGAGGCGAAAGCTGGGATATCGCCCAATCCCGAGGATGCTGCCACTGATAATACGACCCATCTGGCATCCAATGTGCTGAAGGGCGTGTGGGGTGTTGCGCCTGTTTGGCCGGGTGCCTGGTCTGAGGTGCTTCGTTTTGATTATTCTGTCGTTGATGATGTTACTTTCCAGTATCAGATTTGCCTAAAATGCCATTCTGATTATGCCTTTAATGGTGCGGTTCCCCCTGATAGTTATGCTTATCCAGGGGCAGGAACCTATACCCTGACTGACCAGGGCAAGGAGTTTAATCCCAATAATCCCTCCTACCATCCGGTGACGGAGTTTGCAGGGAAGAATGACTTTAAAATGACTGTTAGCAGTGTCGTATATGATTATTCCAGCTCATTGCTGAAGGGATTTACCCCCAGCAGCACCATGGGGTGTGCGGATTGCCACTCAGATCCTGACGCGCTGGCCGGAACCGGCCCGAAGGGACCTCATGGCAGCGACAACTGGCCTATTCTGAATGCCCCCTATGATGAGACCACGGGTCAGTCAGGCACCTGGGATACCCACCTCTGCTTCAGATGCCACGATAAGCATGTCTATACTTACGCCAGCGGCACATCATCGCAGTGGCAGCGAACCGGCTTCAGTGGCCCTCCTGGCATGGGTGGAGGGGGTTGCGGAGGTGGTGGTGGTGGCAATATAAACCTGCATGCATTTCATAACTGTAGAAGAAACGCACCCTGCATGACCTGCCACTCAGCCGTGCCCCACGGCATGCAGCGCCGTGCCCTGCTGATTTATGGCCGTAGTCCTGGCACGGATGGGGGGGCAGATCCGGAGCCTTATAATGCTCAGAGCAGGCGAGTGTCCGTTACCGGCTCCAGTGGTGCTGACTATGGTATCCCCTCTGCACGGGATGTGGACGCTGTTGCAAGTGGCAATTGGTCCAAGAGCTACTGTCACAGTACAGGGGTGGGTGTAGGTTGTGCTATGTAGTTGAGATACGCTGGCGTTTGGGAAAAAGAGCAGTGGATTTTAGCTGCTCTTTTTAGGGATGCGAGGGTTAATTCTTTACTTTCCCATTCCTCCTCCGCCACCCCCTATGCCTCCGCCACCCGTGGTATCGTCATCTGCCGCAACGCCGCCTGTCCGACTGTGACAGGTCCAGCATTTGCGTAGCCGAAAGGTCTCTGTTTCATGATGAACATTGGTTCCACGCATGGGGGCTCCAGTAACTCGCCATACCGGGTGGCATATCAGACAATCTCTAAAGGGCTGAATGTCGCCTCCCCCTTTCCAGGTCAATGTGTGGCATGAAAAGCAATTATAGGGTTCACCGGGTGTGCCTCCGGGGGCATCAGGGGCTTTTGACTGGTTGAGAGGAGGGATAGGTGTTCCAATCAAGAGGTGATGTTTATCAGGATTCCTTATCTTGAGCATGGGAAGCGCTGCAAGATCCTCATGGCAGTTTCTGCATATCTCTTCCCGGACATCGCCACAAAATATACAGGGCATCATAGCGTTAACGGCGGTAGAAAAGGCGGTTAATATCAATGTTACCCAGAAAATTCCTGTCTGTTTCTTCATGCTGCCTGCCCTCCGGCTCTTATTGCTGGATTATTGCCATAGTTCAAGCGTGGTATTGTTGGTGTTTGTTTCGTACGCTGTCAACTTAAAATCTGTAAAATAGGCCGAATAGAGAATAGAAATCGTATTTTTGGTGTGTTGGGCATCCTCTCTCCTGAATAACCTGTGAATGCTATCATGAGGAAAATAAAGGGCTTTATTACCGGTGTTTAAAATAGTATGGCGTATCCTCTCCTCCCACACCCTGGCGTTGTGGATACTGGGTCTGATGACCCTGGCTGTGCTGGCGGCGGGCACCTTGCCGCAAAGTGCACGACTCTCACCTGAAGAGCAGATAGGTTGGGATACAGAGTGGGAGACTACCGCCTCCTGGCTGGAGACTTTAGAGTTGTCACAGATTGTTGGCTCTGGTTGGTTTACTGGAGTCTGTGTTGTGCTGCTTATCAATATGACCGCAGGTACTTTGGTCTCCTTTGGTCGTAAATGGGCTTTTTATCGAGGGGATTTAAAGCCCGGATATGAGCTGCGAGGTAGCGGGGCGCCCCCTGCTGTAGCGCTCCCTTTTTTTGGGAAGAGGCCCGATGGCATCGGTGTCGTAAGCCAAATGCGGGGTACTCCGGGGCTGTTTGGTTTGACCCTGTTCCATCTTGGTATTGCGGTGATTGTGTTGGTGGGTTTCTGGCGTGGTGCAATGGGCTTTTCTGATTTTATGGAACTGAGTGTAGGTGAGGTATTTTCAGGACAGCCGGGTAAGTTTCAACGCCGTCAGATACCTCCTGAGCCATTTGATGCGGTGATTAGTCTGGATCGGGCAGAAATAGAGGTCAGGGATGGGAAATATATGGGGGAATTTCGCGGCTATTTCAGCTACCAGATAGCCGATGGTTCTGTCAGACAGGCGACGGTGGCGGTGAATCACCCCCTGCATCTGGAAAAATTCAAACTCTATCTCAAAAAGGACTTTGGATATAGTGCCTGGTTTGAACGGCTGAGACCAGATGGTTCATCCTCGCTGCTCTATATTAACTTCAGTGTGGAACGTCAAGCATGGGGGAAGCCTTGGTCGGGGAAAAGGAACAGATGCTCCGATTTGATGATATTCCACTTTATTACAGCATGACCCTGAATAATACGACTCCCCCCATCTTTGACCTGAAGGTGAACCGAGGAAGGCAGGTGGTGTTTCAAGGTGGATTGCGACCAGGTGATGTTGCAGATCTGGGTGCCTATAAATTGCGGTTTCAAGGTCTGGAACCCTGGATGACCTTCAATTTAACCCTGGACAGGGGCGTAACCCCTATATTTGCCGGTTTTATTATCACTTTGCTGGGGTTTCTCCTGCATCTGCTGTTTTGGCCACGCAGAGTAGAGTGGATGGTAACGGATGATGGCTGGGTGGTGCGTGTTTGGGTGCGTCGAGGTGATGATGTCTTTGAGGAAAAGTGGCATGCCTGGTGTCATCAGCTGGGATTGAAAGCGGCATGACCAGCATTATCTTTCTGCAATGGATGATTGCGCTATCCTACCTGCTGGCTGCTGGCTTGTTGGTTACTTGTAACCGTTGGCCGCGGATGGAGGTAGTGGCTATAGGCTTGGCCAGCCTGGGATTGCTGCTGCATATCGCAATGGTGCTGGTGCGCGGGCTGGACTCAGGCCAGATTCCTATCGTGACCCGCTATGAGGATTTCACTGTCGATGCCCTCTCCATGGCATCTGTCTGGCTTCTTGTCCAATGGCGCTGGCCGCAACTGCGATCGGCTGGGATTCTGGTGTTGCCTTTGGCTGCTTTTGTTGTCGTTGCAGCGCTCACCTACAGCCTTGGGGTGTTTCCCATGAGTCCGGCACTGCGTACCAATTGGTTGGTTATTCATGCCTCGCTGAACAGCCTGGCGGTAGGTTTTGCAACATTGACACTGGCCGTGGGGCTACAGCGGAAGCGGGGTAGCATGCACCTGGTTGGGCTTCTCATGTCGTGGACCTTCCTCTTCTGGTGCGCCATGGTGGCAGCAGGATCTTATTGGGCCAGTATTGCATGGGGACGTTTTTGGGGGTGGGATCCCATTGAATGCTGGAGCCTGGGGACGATATTTATCTATGCATTTGTCCTGCATCTGCGTATGAGACCCCGATGGCGTGAAGGCTATCGAAGTGCGTTGGTGGGTGTGCTGCCCTTCGGCCTTATGATGTTTACCACCTACGGATTGGTCTTCGTGATGCGCAGTGTCCATGGCCAGTATCTGTTTCAGTAATCGAGCAGAAAGAACAGTGAATATGCAGTGGTCTACTCTTCTCCCGTTCTATCTAATGATGGGGCTACTCTTGATAGGCTGTGAACAACAGGCACCTGAAGCGGTAGAAAAGAGGAGTAGAGCAGCTTCAATGATACTTACTGATCTGCAGGGTGTTGAACATAGTCTGGCAGATTACCGGGGCAAGTGGATCATAGTAAACTACTGGGCAACCTGGTGTCCGCCCTGTTTGGAGGAGATCCCTGAGCTTGTACAGTTTCATGATGAGCATAAGGAGAGGGATGCGGTGGTATGGGGTATAAATAGAGAAGAGATCCCGCTTGCAGAGCTAAAAATATTTGTGGAGAAGCAGCGCATCAGCTATCCACTATTCCAGATTTTACCTGATAGCGTCTCGCCTTTAGGGCCAGTCCAGGGGGTACCCACTACCTATCTGGTCTCCCCAAAAGGAGAAGTTGTTGCCCGGCATGTCGGCTTGGTTACCGTCAGGAAACTGGAAGAGTTTATCCAGCGCCATCTGAACAAATAGTGGGGTGGCATTTTGCGACGTGTTACCATTTGATAATTTTTTCATTGTAAATTCTGGAGTTAAGTATGGCGGTGTGGGGTTTTAATAGTCGACCATCGGTTGCTGTTGTGTCGGCCATAATGGCGTTGGTTATGTTGGGTGGCTGTGAGCAGACGCCTGAAGATAATGCAGTCAAGAGTGATATGGCTGCAGAGACAGCGCCAGGTGTCATCACAGGCAATGAGACGTTGCCTGCGGGTCATCCGCCAATTGAAGGGCTGCAAAGCCCTGCCTCCTCTGACGCCGGTGGCGCATTGCCGCCAAATCATTCGCCTATGTTAGAGGCTGGAGATAAAATTGCAGCGGGTGTTCGTCCGGATGATGAGCCAGAGCACCCACCAAGTTCAGGAAAAGAGCTTGTGGTCGCAATACCTGATAGCGTTAAAGGGAAGTGGTCTTCCGTACAGCTGGAGGCATCTTTGGCAGATGGTAGCAAGAAGGAGATTCGTATAGTTCTGGGTGAAGAAACTCAATTGCCTGATCCAAGTCTAACGGTACGGGCGGAGATCTTTTTACCTGCCTATATCAGTGACTTTTAAACAATTAAAAGCGCATCAAATGAGTTAACGAATCCTGCGGTAAAAGTGCGCCTGTTTAAAGATAAAAAAGCGATCGCAGTGGGATGGTTATTCCAGAATTTTTCAGAATTTAATAGCTTCAAAAGTGAATGGGTAACACTGCAGCTGTTGTCTGCCGAAGCGGTTGAGTAAACACATAGAGTGGTGTGAATCCTGATGATAAAGGTTTGTGATATTAGAAAGGCTTATCAAAAGCAGCTATTTTTACTCGGTATGCTTTTTTTGCTTACGTTTCCGGCAGCGGCACGGGCTGAAAAAAAGTTGCCTTTTGACCTGCAGCGCGACGTGCTGATGACCCGGATAAAAAATGTACTGATTGCTAACGATATCAACACAATCAAGCGCAGTCTGATTGATCG
>JAJRZI010000076.1 GCA_024275295.1 Gammaproteobacteria bacterium
AACCCGAAGGGCTGGGACTATTTTTCCACCCAGCTGCGTTATCATTCGCTCATGTAGAGTTACTACACCTCACTCATTCTGCCTTGCTGGGTGAAAAAATAGTCCCAGCAGAGTCAATTGGATTAGTGTTAACAGGCCCTAATACGCCATCCCATCACGAACAAGCCCCGCAGATGCGGGGCTTTTTATGTGAGGCTTGGTATCAGAATGGAGTGGCCATCTGCGGATTCCAGGTTAACCCGGATATTCCCCACCAAAACAAGAACCCGTTCACACTTTTTCCGCAAGCTATACCACATTCCGGACGAATCAAAAGGTAAGCGCTAATAATCCTGACATAAGCCATCTGGTGAATTATTAGCCTTGCTTTAGAACTGTACTGAATGAATCAGAGGGTATACATCATGTCAAAAACACAAAGGAATAAATTAATCCGTATGTTTGCCGGACTGGTTTTTTTATTCTTGCAATAATGGTTACACAAATGTAACAACCCTGAATAGAGCAATTGAACTGCATACCCAACAGCTCCATCCAGGCTGAGGCATAACACTTTAATATATGGTGTTATGCCTCAGCTTTTTTATCTATTATTACAGTAGCTGTGGTAGTGGTTAAGGAAGGCTATGATAGCCACTATAAATACAAACCACTAAAGAGAGAACGATTACTGTGGACATTAACTTCACCCCTTATGAGGCACGCATTATCGGATGCCTGATCGAGAAAGAGATCACTACCCCCGATCAATATCCACTATCACTCAATGCCCTGGTCAATGCCTGCAATCAAAAGAGTAATCGCGAGCCTGTGCTCAGCCTGGATGAGGCCACCGTACAGGAGGCATTAGATGGGTTGATCAAAAAACATATGGCCACTGATCGAACAGGCTATGGTGGCCGGGTTCTTAAATACAAACACCGCTTCTGTAATGTGGAGTTTGGCCCGCTGCAGTTTACCGATCAGGAGCTTGGCATTATCTGCGTGATGCTACTGCGCGGCCCCAGAACACCGGGGGAACTGCGCACCCAGACCAACCGTCTTTGCAGGTTTAGTGATGTGCATGAGGTTGAGGCTGTGCTGCAGCAGCTAATGGCACGAAAAGATGGCCCCTTCGTGGTTCAGCTGCCACGCGAACCGGGCAAAAGAGAGTCTCGTTATGCCCACCTGTTGAGTGGTGAGGTAGAAGTACCGGCAATCCCTGAAACCATGCAGGCTACCCCAGCACTATCCCAATCTAACCATGAGCGAATCAATCAACTTGAGCAGCAGGTGCAAACACTGCAACAGGAGATTGATGAGCTAAAAGAGCTGGTATTATCCTAAGGGACGTAGGTCACTGTATAGCAGTTATTCTTTGAGAATATCCTCTTCACCATTGACCCGCGCAATAATCACAGCACCACAGGAGTCACTGAATACATTTACAGCGGTGCGACACATATCCAGCACCCGATCCACTGCCAGGATCAGACCAATAGCCTCAGCAGGCAGGCCAATCGCTGCCAAGATAATGGAGATAGCCACCAGGCTTGCTGCCGGTATCCCAGCCACGCCGATTGAGGTCAAGAGTGCAACCAGTACAATGGTAAATTGCGTCGTCAGCCCAAGCTCTATGCCATAGGCCTGCGCAATAAACATAGCCGCAACACACTCATACAGTGCCGTGCCATCCATGTTTACCGTCGCCCCCAGCGGCAATACAAAACTGGTGGTGCGATTGGAGACACCGGCATTCTTCTCCACACACTCCATGGTCAGCGGCAGGGTTGCAGAAGATGAGCTGGTCGAAAAGGCGGTCAACAAAGCAGGCGTCATCGCCTTGAAGTGCCTGAGCGGATGAACACGTCCAACCGATGAGAGCAGCAGCGGCATCACGACAAACATATGCAACGCCAATGCAATCAGGACACAGAGAAAGAACCACAGCAGCGGCACAAAGGCCGCCAGACCCGTACCCGCCACCACCTTCGCTACCAGGCCAAATACACCGATAGGGGCAAAACCCATAACCCAATCGGTGATCTTCATCATCACACTGAAAACACCCTGCCAGAAGTTGTACATGGTCTCGGCATAGGCCTCTTCAATCTTTGTCATGAAAAAACCAAACAGCAGCCCAAAGAAGATCAACCCCAACATCTGGCCATTTGCCGCTGCAGCTACGACGTTGGTTGGCACCATACGCAGAAAGATATCGACCACATCACCAGCGCTCTTGCCTTCCACCTTGGCTACAACCGTGCTCGCTGCCTCCTCTGACAATCCGATAATATCCTTTGCTGGCTGCCCATCGATAACGCCAGGCATGATGGTATTAACGACCAATAGTCCGATCAGGATTGCAATCAGGCTGGTGGTGGCATAGTAGAGCAGCGTCTTGCCACCCAACTTGCTCAGGGCACTACCGGAGCCAATGCCACTGATACCCACAATAATAGATGAGAGTATCAGAGGCACAATCAACATCTTCAGTGCATTCAGAAACAGCTGACCGATAAAGGCATAGACATCATAGAAAAGAATGCCGAACAACGCGCCCTCTTTACCCGTTACCAGGCCCGCAGCTACTGCCAGTACAAGCGCAATAACAATCTGCCAGTGGAGTTTCAGTTTTGTCATGCTCTGCTGATCCTATTGACTGTTGTTACTTATCAACCATAAAGGCAAAGATAAGCCGTTTCACAGGCCACCCTTACACTGAATTTACTATCCGCCGGCACATCAAAAGAGTCACCTGCACCAAAGGCCTGGAATTCACTGGCACCGGGTAGTTTTGCACTCAGCGCACCACTCACTACGGTCATCTTCTCTTTGGCAGCTGTGCCAAATTCATAATCACCCGGAGCCATCACTCCAACAGTGGCGGGCAGGGTCTCTGTCTGGAAGGCGATGGATTTTACCTTGCCATCGAAATACTCATTGGTTTTAAACATGATTTGCTAATACTCCAGCAAGTTAAATATTGGTTCAATAACATAAATCAGGCCGGGGTTACCCGGCCTGATTAGCTGCGATGATATCAGCAAAAATCACTTAATCTTCGCGTGAGGTAACTTCCAGCAGATGATAGCCAAACTGGGTCTTTACCGGCCCCTGGACAGTGCCAACCTCTGCACTGAAGACCACCTTGTCAAACTCCGGCACCATCATTCCCGGCCCAAATGAACCCAGGTCACCACCATCCCGGCCAGAGGGGCAGCTAGAGTGCTGTTTGGCCAGTTCGGCAAATTCTGCGCCTTCGGCAATCTGCTCTTTCAATGAATTACACTTCTCTTCGGAATCTACCAGGATATGTCGTGCTGTTGCGCTTGGCATTGTCTTCTCCACTTTGGATTAAAAAATCAGACCGCTATTGTAACGGCTATTGCGTTATTCAGGTGCTGCCATGCTACCGCATTAGGCCACGATGGACCATCCTGCAAAGAACCTATAAATACCCATTAGATTAATGTAATTTAGCACCGCTAAAAATGCTACTTTCCGGCATATATTACCTATACTTTAAAGATCCATACAGGGTGTATCTGGGTTGACAAGCGCACAACCTGCAAATAGAGATTGATTCCAATATAAACAATGAAACACCTGCACTCATCATTATTAATCGGCTGAGCAATGGATAAAACGCATGGTTATACAATTCATTTTTGGGGTATGGAATGAAGTGGTCTATTACTAAAAAACTCATATTCATTACACTGATAGCAACACTCCTTCCCACCATCATCGGTGAAGTCATCCTCTATCGAGAGGTTGAGGATAACGTTGGACGCACCAAGCTCAATGACCTGATGAATATCATTGATGCCCGCTACATCCATATCCTTGACTTCATAAAAGGCCAGAAGCAGGCGATTAAAACCATAGGAGAAAACCACTTTCTGCATCATGCACTCATCAGCTATCACAATATTCATAATACGGCCTCAGAACATGAAAGAAATGCAGCATTGAAACAGGCTCAGGCCTATTTGGATTACCTGCAACAGGATTCCCTACTCGACCCGCACGCCATGAAGAAGGTGAAAGATACAGGAACATCATTGCAGCAGGTATTTAACCGGGATGTTAAGTGGGACATGTACCACCTGGATGAGCCGCTATATCGTCACCATGAGATTCTTATTATCAGTCCAGACGGCAAGGTTATTGCCTCCTCAAATCATGAGCATATCGGGACAGATCTGGGAGAGAGTGACCTTTTTAAGAATGGAAGCAAAGGGGGGTTTATCAAGGATGTCTATACAGACCAGGATGGCAACACCGTCATGGCCTTCGCAACGCCAATAATTGAGGAACCAGGCTATGCACACCCGGAGCGCACCGAAAGCCTGTTTCTCGGGGTGGCTGTATTGAAGGTCAGTACCGATTTCCTCACTGACCTAACCACCGGTGACCTTGGCAATCGGATCGGAGGAAGGCTTTTTTTCACCGGCTACACCCCCTCTACCGACTTTTATATGATCAACAAAGAGGGCTACATGATCACCCAATCCAAGGTACTCAAAGGGAAACGGGGCACCATCCTGAAGCAGGAGGCAAAAACCCTGCCCTGGCAGCACTGTATAGATGAAAGCCTGGCCGTGCGTAAGGTGCAGGAGTATTACCCCAACTACGCCGGAGTAACGGTGGGTGGCGCCTCCATGTGTATCTTTGACCTGAAATGGACAGTCGTTATTGAACAGCACAAAGATGAGATCCTCATGCTTTTTACCCGCATAAAAAGCATTATGATGACGACCAGCCTGGTGATGATAGTCACCACCACTCTATTGCTTCTGCTACTCATCAGAAAGAGCATCATCACCCCGCTCGCTCGACTCTCTGCTGCCACCCAGCAATTGAAAGAGGGTGATTACACCATTCGGGTTCAGATTGAAAACCGTGATGAGGTCGGCGAGTTAGGTGAATCATTTAATCAAATGGCGGCGGATCTCCAGCAATCTGCCCATGATACAAAGGCCAATGAGAAGATTTTAGAGGCCTCTCTACAGCAACTCTCCCACGAAATTGAAGCCAAGGAGCAGGCAAAGAATGAACTGCAGATTAATAACCAGCAGCTGGAAGAGATCATTGACTGGCGCACCAGCGAGCTTAGCAAGGTTAACGAGCACTTGTCAGAGGAGATGATCAAACACGAACAGGCTCAGTTGCAGGCTGAAGAGGCCAATCAGGCCAAGTCGGAATTTCTGGCCAACATGTCCCATGAACTGCGCACGCCAATGCATGCCATTTTAAGCTTTGCCGCCATGGGTGAAGGAAAAATCAATACGGCAACCAAAGATAAACTTAAACTCTATTTCAGTCGGATTCGAGAGAGCGGTGAACGGCTGCTCTGTTTACTGAATGATCTGTTGGATCTCTCCAAACTTGAAGCCGGCCGTATGGAGCTGGACATAGCGGAGCATGATCTTAAGAGCGTGGTGGAAAAGGTAGCCGTAGAGCTCTCTGAGTTGGTGTGCAATAAATCACTAACCCTGGAGATACACCCATCGGATGTGACAACAACAGGCTGGTTTGATCGGGATAAAATTGCACAAGTGGTCTGCAACCTACTCTCAAATGCAATAAAATTTACCCCGGAAGGAAAGCGGATAGAGATCTTGTTTGACAGCACCCTGCTATCAATAGATAACCATGAGGTGCCCGCTATTGAGGTAACTGTAACCGATGAAGGTGTCGGTATTCCTGAAGATGAACTGAAACTGGTGTTTGATAAGTTTGCACAATCGAGCAAGACCAAAACCGGTGGCGGCGGCACCGGTCTGGGACTGGCTATCTCTCAAGAGATCATCAAGGGGCACCATGGCACCATAAGCGCCAAGAACAACCCTGCGGGTGGGGCCGCATTTATATTTGCAATCCCCCGCCAATTAGGCCAACTGCACGCTACTCCAGAAAGGACCGAATAAAATATCCGGGTTAGCTGCCGCATTGGTTTTCATCTGTGGAAAAAACCGAATCACTATTGACCTGAAAAGAGCCGGTGAAAAGCTTACCGTTGGTTCGCGCCGTCCACCATGCATAGATGGGGGAACCCAGAATAGCGAGCAATAGACCCGTACCCGCACCTGTGACCGGCGCACCGATCAGCAGGCTTAACAGGCCATAGGTTTTACCCAGAGATGTCAATAACAGCAGGGGGGCTGCAAACAGGCCAGCACAAAGCCCCAGTAGAACAGTGAGCTTAACCAGTGAGCCATAATTCAGGCGAACCCGGCATTCACCATATATTTTATTGTCCATATCAATTGTTTAGCGGTTAAATTTCAGACGTTGCCCAAGAATAGATCCATCAAGTTTGCCCTGATGATAGGCCAGGTGGCCGTTTACAAAAGTGGACTCAATGGTGGAGCGGAAGATCCGGCCCTCAACAGGCGACCAGCCACATTTGTAGCGCACATCCTCTCGTTCAACGCGCTCACGCCTATCCAGATCAACCAGTATCAGATCGGCCCAGTAACCTTCACGAATATAACCACGCTCCGGGATATTAAACAGCCTTGCCGGGCCATGGCTGGTTTTTTCAGCAATGAGTTCCAATGATAGCAAATGATCGTGATACAGCTCCAGCACCATCGGCAGGGCATATTGCACCAGAGGCAGCCCGGCAGGGGCAGCGAAGTAGAGATTGCACTTCTCATCCAGGGTATGAGGGGCATGATCGGTGCCGATCACATCAATCCGTCCGTCTTTCAGTGCCTGCCGGATGGCATCCCGGTCCATACGGGTCTTGATGGCAGGATTACATTTAATAAAGGTCTGCTTCTGCTCATAGTCTGAGTCATCGAAATAGAGGTGATGCACACAGGCCTCGGCAGTGATGCGTTTGTTATCCAGCGGCCCTTTTGGAACAGTTTCAGCTCCCGTGCGGTAGAGAGGTGCAGCACATGCAGGCGGGTGCCGTGCCGCTCTGCAAGATCAACCGCAAGAGAGGAGGAGCGAAAGCAGGCCTCCTCACTGCGAATTTCGGGATGTGACTCCATCGGCACATCCTCGCCAAACTGCTCCCGAAAGGATTGTTCGTTGGCCAGGATGGTCGGGGTATCTTCACAGTGAGTGGCGACCAGTATCGGCGCATCACGGAAGATCGCCTCCAGCGCCTCCTCCCTGTCCACCAGCATATTGCCGGTCGAGGCCCCCATGAAGACCTTGATGCCGCAGGCCTGCCTGGGATTGAGCGAGCGGATGACATCGATATTGTCATTGGTTGCCCCCAGATAGAAGGCATAATTAGCCAGGGATTTTTGGGCAGCCAATGCATATTTATCCTCCAGCGCCTCTAGCGTGACGGTCAGCGGATTGGTATTGGGCATATCCATAAAGCTGGTGATGCCACCGGCTACAGCAGCTCTGGATTCGGTGTAGAGATCCCCTTTATGGGTCGCCCCCGGCTCGCGAAAGTGAACCTGATCATCAATCATGCCAGGCATCAAAACCTTGTCTGCCGCATCGATGATCAGATCAGCCGGTTTGGCGCTGAGATTACTGCCAATCTGCTCGATCCGCCCATTACGAATCCAGACATCCTCTTCGGTGATGCGTCCGTCATTGATCATGCGGGCATTGAGTATAAGTGTGTCTTTCATGAGATTCTCTTAGTCGTAATCACGATCCTTCCACATCCGCAATGCGGTAAATCGTGCCACATTGCCGTTTAGTGACTCTCCCGCCCAGCGCTCTGCTGCAGCAATCACTACGGGAATCCGGGTGCGCAAGAAGGGGTTAGTTTTCAGTTCCAGTGAGAGCAACGATGGCACAGTGGGTTTTCCCTGCTGCCTTGCTGTTTGTGTGGATCTCTGTCGCTCCTGTATCGCCTGGTTTTCAGGCTCTACCCAATGCGCAAAACCCAGATTGTCCAGGGTATATTCATGGGCGCAATAGAGGAGTGTCTCTGCGGGGAGCTGCGCAATGCGCTGCAGTGAAGCCGCCATCTGTGCCATGGTGCCATCAAACACCCGTCCGCAACCGCCTGCGAAGAGGAGATCACCACAAAACAGCAGGCCATCACCCACGTAGGCGATATGGCCTGCCGTGTGGCCGGGCATATCAAAAACCCTGAGACTGTCTCCCTGCCAGGGCAGCTGGATCTCGCCGCCCTCAGACAATGGATCTGTGATCTCCGGGATGGTCTCATGCGCCGGGCCGTAGACCCTGCTGTTGGGGAATGCCGCCTTCAGCCTGCTAATCCCTCCCGTGTGGTCACGATGGTGATGGGTGATCAGGATAGCGCCCAGGCTGAGCTGCTCACGCCGCAGTCGTTCCAGTACAGGTGCCGCATCACCGGGGTCGACCACAGCCACCTCTGGGCTGCGTTCGCTCTTGAGCAGCCAGATATAGTTATCCGCAAATGCCGGGATGGGGGTGATATCGAACATGATGCCTATTTGTACAGCTCTTTTGGGTCAATCAGGGGGTCAGTGATCACCTCCAGCCGGTCACCCCGTATCGCATTATAGAAGCAGCTGCGTCGCCCGGAGTGGCAGGCTGGGCCGGTTTGATCGACCTGCAACAGGATGGTGTCACCGTCGCAATCCAGCAGCATATCCTTGAGTATCTGCACCTGCCCGGAGGATTCGCCTTTGCGCCAAAGCTTTTGCCGTGAACGCGACCAGTAGCAGACCCGGCCTGTCTCCAGCGTCTCAGCCAACGACTCCCTATTCATCCAGGCCATCATCAGCACCTCACCGCTGTCATGCTGTTGGGCAATAGCAGGCAGCAGGCCATCCTGATTAAAGGGCAGGCTCTTTACCGCATCCGCCCAGGACAGGCTCTCTCCTTTTTTAAAGGATTCGGTCTCTTTCAGCATAGCATCTCTCTCAAATCTAAATTATTCCCGAATTGTACATTCTATCCTGAACAGGGGTACTGATATACTTGCCTCTTCTTCATTTCAAACAGCGTAGAATTCGATCCGTGACCAACTATTCTGACAAGCTGAAGAGTGCGGGACTCAAGATTACATTCCCCCGAATCAAAATCCTGGAGATGCTCGGAACGCATTCTGATCAGCACTACACCGCAGAGGGACTCTATAAACTGCTGTTGCAGCAGGGAGAGGAGATTGGCGTGGCGACCATCTACCGGGTGCTGACCCAGTGTGAGCATGCCGGCCTGGTCACACGGCTCCAGTGTGACGATGGCCCAGCCATGTTTGAGTTAAGCCAGGATAATCATCATGACCACTTTATCTGCACCCGCTGTGGGCAGGTGGATGAGTTTCACGACGACATTATAGAGGCCCGCCAGCAGACAATTGCAGCCAAGGCCGGTTATGAGATCGCAGGCCACAGCATGATCCTCTACGGCATCTGCGCCGCCTGCCAGAAACAGTTAAAATAATCCGATGCAGATCTATCGCGTATCCTTTATCAATCATGGCAAGATTTACGAGCTTTATGTCCAAACGGTTCGTCAGGCAGAGCTTTTTGGGTTTATTGAGTTTGAGGATATTGTCTTCAATGAATCCAGTGGTATCGTTATTGATCCGGCAGAAGAGAAACTGAAGGATGAGTTTGCCGGGGTCTCCCGTACGATGGTGCCAATGAATGCAATCATCCGCATCGATGAGGTAGCCAGAAAAGGTACCAGCAAGATACTGGATCTGGATAAAAATGCCAATGTGACCCCTTTTCCAACGCCGGTCTATCCGCCAGACCGAAGCGGTGACTCCTAAGGAGAAATAAGTGAAGAAATATGAAGCAATCCGTCAACAGCTGTTAACCCGGCGTGAAGAGCTGAACAGACGAGTAAACAAGCTCGCCAATAGTGCCCGTCATATCGACGAACCATTGACGCCCGATTTCTCTGAACAGGCTGTTGAGCGTCAAAATGATGAGGTACTGGAGGCACTGGGTGATGCCGGGCGTCATGAGCTGGTTCAAATAAACCGTGCCCTGACACACATCGAAGCGGGCAACTACGGTATTTGTGATGGCTGTGGAAAGACCATTCCTGCAGAGCGCCTTGAGGTGCTGCCATATTCTGACCTATGCATATCATGTGCAGAGAAACAGGCAGCAGATTAGGGATTTGCAACACAGACTATGCAACAGGATACACTTGCCAGCTATTCAAATAATATTTAATCCCCTGAATATCGCCTCTAACTGTTCCATAAGCGCACTTATTCAAGTATTCTGCGCCGGGTTTCCAATATTTACAAAACGTGCACAAGCCATGCAGACAGGATTCCGGGCACACATAATGCATGAACGATTATAGGCAAAAGTCAGTAGCAGTTGGTTGAACAGTTATGAAAGATGAAAAGCTAGAATCCTCATTGGTACTGTTTGCTCAGACCTATAGTGCTGACCTGCTGATCACTCAGCCTACCTTAACGCTGGATGATCTGGCGCATCAGAATCAGGCCTATGCCGGAACGGGTGGCACCAGCCAGGGTAACCATGCGCAGGGCTTCTCTCCTGCCTATATGGATGCCACAACTGGCAGAATTGTGATCTCTGCATTTACAGATGGCAGGCCTGCGCCCATACATCTCCTCTGTGGATTACCTGAAGAGTGGATACTGGAACAAACCAACAGCAGTGACGCACCAAAACTGAAAGAGAGCATTGTTGTAGGCTTTGTTCGGGGTGATAGGTTTTATACCCGCGCAGAAGCGGCCAAAGCCTGCGCTCACTAAAGTCACCCTGACAAACACCCCAAAAAAGAGCCTATCAGGCTCTTTTTTGTTTTTCAGGCTGAAAAAATGCTCGCGTAAGGGAGAATACGACCGGGCTTAATAGCAACAGGGCCAGCAGATTTGGCAGCGCCATCAGGCCATTAAGGGTATCAGCCACCAGCCAGATAAAGCTCAGCTTGGCCGTAGCGCCGATGGGAATGGCTATAATCCAGAGCAGTCTGAAAGGGATGATGGATCTTATGCCAAACAGATATTCAACGCATTTTTCGCCATAAAAACTCCAGCCCAGTAGGGTAGTAAAGGCAAAAATACTCAAGCCTAAAGTAACAACATAACCACCAAAACCAGGTAGCGCCTGCTCGAAAGCCGCCGATGAGAGTGCCGCGCCGGTCTCACCGCTGGTCCATGCCCCAGAGATCACAATCACCAGCCCGGTGACACTGCAGATAATAATGGTATCGATAAAGGTGCCCAGCATCGCCACTGTACCCTGCCTGACCGGGCTGTCTGTTGCAGCCGCAGCATGGGCAATGGGCGCACTACCCAATCCTGCCTCATTGGAGAAAATGCCACGCGCCACGCCCATCTGAATGGCCAGCATGACTGAGGCACCCGCAAAGCCCCCAGTGGCCGCTGTTGGGGTAAAGGCATCGGTGACAATCAGGAGAATCGCAGCAGGAATCTCGGCGGCATGCGTTATCAGGATGATCAGGCCGGCAAAGAGGTAGGCAAGCGCCATAAACGGCACCAGTTTACCCGCCACTTCAGCAATGCGCCGGATACCCCCAATCAGCACCAAGGCAGCCAGTGCAGCCATGACCCACCCGGTAATCCAATGCGGGATGGCAAAGCCTGCAACCCCCGAACCCAGGGCATCGGCCACTGAATTGGCCTGCACGGTATTACCGATACCAAAACCAGCCAGCGCCCCGAATATGGCAAAGGCGGTGCCCAGCCAGGCCCACCGTCTGTTCAGACCATTTTTTATATAATACATGGGGCCGCCAACATGGTTGCCCTGCTCATCAACTTCTCTGAAGTGAACTGCACAAACAGCCTCTGCATACTTTGTGGCCATGCCAACCAGTGCGGTGCACCACATCCAGAAGAGCGCCCCAGGGCCACCGATGAAAATGGCGGTGGCAACACCGGCGATATTGCCGGTTCCAATAGTGGCCGCAAGAGAGGTCATCAGAGCATTAAATGGGCTGACATCGCCCTCCCCCTCTCCCCGTCGCCCCCTCCAGAGCATGCGGAAACCATAGCCAAGCTGACGCAGTGGCATGCCTCTCAGCCCAATCATCAAATAGAGGCCGGTGCCGAGGATAAGTGCCAGCATAAAAAAATATTTGCCCCAAACCAGGCCATTCAGTGCTTCTATCAGGTGGGTAATAGTTTCCACATTCAGGATCTCTTGTGATGGATGGCTGACTATAATCCGGTTTGCTTGTTAGTTGCCACAAAAAGGGCTAACTTGTACCTCATACAGAATAAAATAATGAGTCCCGTGCAGCGACCCAATCCCTTCAAACCATTCTTCTTTTTACTGACACTGGCGATGCTGGCCGGATGCAGCTCTTTTGCCTCCAGAACCGAACAGATGGCAGGCAATATCTCCCGTGCGATGCTCAACCAGGATGATCCCGATATCGTGCGTACCGGGGCACCTGCCTATCTTTTGCTATTGGATGGGATGATTGAAGGAAATCCTGATGATCGCGCACTATTGATAGCGGGGGCGCGGCTTTATGGGGCCTATGCCATTGGCCTGGTCAAGGATGCTGCTCGAAGCATACGGCTGAGCACAAAGGCCAGAAACTATGCCCGTCGCGCACTCTGCGGTATGCAACCGGCTGTCTGTGAGCATGAAACCAGGCCGTTTAGGGAATTTGCCCCCTATGTAGATGAGATTGGAGAGGAAGATCTAAAGGCCCTCTACACCTACGGTACCAGTTGGGCGGGCTGGATTCAGACGCACAGCGGTGATTGGGAGGCGTTGGCAGATCTACCCAAGGTCGAGCATATCCTGCAGCGCATTATTACCCTGGAGCCGAAGCATGATCGGGGGCGTGCCCAGCTCTATCTTGGCGTCATGCATACACAACTGCCACCCGCCATGGGTGGCAAGCCTGAGGTGGGAAGAGCCTACTTTGAACGGGCGATTCAATATTCTAACGGCAGTGATTTGATGGCCAAGGTTGAGTTTGCCCGCCGCTATGCACGATTGGTATTTGATCAGCCATTGCATGACAGGTTGTTGAAAGAGGTGCTGAAGGCCGAGCCGGTCGAACCTGAGTTGACCCTGAGCAATATCCTGGCCCAACAACAGGCACGTGAGCTATTGGCTGATGATTATTTCTAATCCGGGAGTACAGATGCGTTATTTTTTGATGCCATTGCTGTTGGGCTTATTGCTTCCTTTTCATATCCAGGCAAACACCCTGAAGATTGCCACCCTGGCCCCGGATGGGACTGTCTGGATGAAGATCATGCGAGAGGGAGCAAAGGAGGTGAAAGAGGCCACCCATGGTCGGGTCAAAATACGCTTCTATCCTGGCGGGGTCATGGGCAATGACAAGAGTGTCTTGCGCAAGATCAGAGTGGGCCAGCTACAGGGCGGCGCGCTCACGGGGGGAGGATTAATCCCTATCTGTCCTGAGTGTCAGCTCTATAGCCTCCCTTTTATATTTCGCTCCTATACCGAAGCCGATTATATACGCGAACGTATGGATCCACTCCTCAGTGAGGTTTTAAAGAAAAAGGGCTTTGTCAGCTTCGGTGTCAGTGAAGGGGGATTTGCCTACCTGATGTCAAACCAACCACTGACCCAGGTTGCGCAGTTAAAGGAGCAGAGGGTCTGGGTTCCTGAGGGTGACCGGGTCAGCCGCATCGTCTTTGAGGCGCTCTCTATCTCACCCATTCCTCTGCCGCTTACCGATGTGCTTACCGGCTTGCAGACCGGGTTGATCGATACGGTAGGCATCTCACCAACGGCAGCTATCGCCTTGCAGTGGCACACTCAGGTCAAATACCTCACCGATATGCCATTGCTCTATCTTTACGGCATGCTGGTGATTCAGAAGCGCGCCTTCCAACGACTCTCAAAGCAGGATCAAGCCACGGTGAGAACAATCATGGAGAGGGCCTTCCGCAAAATCAACAGACAGAGCCGGCAGGATAATATAAGCGCCCAGAAAGCATTGCAGCGCCAGGGCATCCAGTTTACCCATCCTTCCCCCAAAGATATCGCCCAGTGGCGAACAATTGTTGATCAGGCAGTGAACCAGATGGGAGAGGAGGGTGTCTACTCGCCAGAGATGCTGGAGAAGTTGCGCCAGTATCTCAAAGATCTAAGGGATTCTGGGGGGGGGGGCAATAGGCCTCATCTTCCGGCGGAAGAGTAAAAACCTGACTAACTTGATCGGAAATTAAATTTGACCAATGTCAAAAGCGCTGGTATAAATCCTTGCTCTTTTTGTTTGACCCTAATATATTAGCTGAACGGTCAACTATTGTTTACTACAACTAATGCCCCAAAACAGTTTAAATCAGGACTAGAGATGGGGCCTTCGCGGAGATAGATAGCATGAAAAAAACCATTATCGCATTGGCTGCTGCCGGTATGGTGGTATTCGGAATTAACGCCCAGGCCCGTTCTGGTGAAGATGTATTCAACGCCGTATGCAAGAACTGCCACGCTGCCCCAATGGCTGCTGCTGTTATGGCTCCAGAGGTCGGTAAGAAAGATCAGTGGGCCCCACGTATTGCTAAAGGCAAAGAGGCTCTCTACGAGGTGGCTCTGAATGGCTCCAAGGTTAACCCAGCCATGCAACCTCGCGGCACCTGCCCAGATTGTTCCGATGATGAGCTGAAAGCTACTGTTGATTACATGATCAGCCATAGTCAGTAAGTCGTATATTTAAGGCTATCTCTAATAGCCTTATCGAGAGGCTGGGGATCATCGATCCCCGGCCTTTTTTGCATCTACCTAAAAATTTTTGTTTCTGTCTAACCCGCAATCCTCTATAAATGAGGGTATGCCCCCCGTAAATCTTTTTTCTGTTCTCCCCGGCCTGCCCCAAGGTGAAAGCTTTGAAGAGCTGCTGCGGCATCGCAATATTGTGGTTGAACGTATTGTCAGCACGGCCGGTACCGAGAGCAAAATCTATAATCAGCCGCAGGATGAGTGGGTGGCGCTGCTGCAAGGGGAGGCGCAATTGGAGCTGGATGGCGAAGAGATCACGTTGCGCCGAGGGGAGAGCTGTTTTATTCCCGCCCACACCCCACATCGTGTGGTGACTACCTCAGCTGAACCACGCTGCATCTGGCTGGCCATACATATCTTTGCAGATGAGCAGTGATGAACGAGCACCTCTCCCGGATACTACAACGTACCAAACAGCAAATATCTCTCGTTGAGAGTGGGCTACTGGTGCTGCTGCTCACCGGCATGATCCTGCTGGCGACCCTGCAGATCGTACTGCGTAATGGCTGGGCCACCGGCCTGAGTTGGGCTGACCCCACTCTGCGGGTGGCTGTACTCTGGATTACCCTTTTGGGGGCAATGGCTGCCACACGGGATGACAATCATATCCAGATCGATCTGTTGACCCGTTTTCTGCCCGAGCAGCTGAAGGGTTATGCGCGACTGGTGACAGATCTGTTCAGCGCCTCTATCTGCGGGGTATTGGCCTGGCATGGCAGTCGTTTTGTCTACTTTGAGTGGCAGGATGGCAGCATCCTGTTTGCCTCTGTTCCAGCCTGGGCATGTGAACTGATTATTCCATTTGGATTTGCAGTGATGGCATTACGCTTTCTGGTATCCGGGCTGTTGCGGATTCGGTCACAGGAAACAAAATGATCCTGACCGGGCTGCTGCTTATCCTCCTGGCTCTGCTGGGTACCCCCCTGTTTATCATTATTGCCGCCAGCGCACTATTGGGATTTTACCGCTCAGAGGTCGACCTTTCGGTCGTCACCATTGAGTTCTACCGTATTGCAGAGATGCCTGTGCTGCTGGCCATCCCGCTGTTTACCTTTGCCGGGTACCTGTTGAGCGAGAGTAAAGCACCACACCGCCTGGTGCGGGTTACCCGCGCCTTGCTGGGGTGGCTTCCCGGTGGGCTGGCGATTGTCTCGCTGGTCGCCTGCGCACTGTTTACGGCCTTCACCGGCGCTTCGGGTGTGACCATTGTGGCGCTGGGCGCCCTGCTCTATCCCGCATTGACACAGGCGGGTTATCGACAGGATTTTGGCCTGGGACTGGTGACCACCTCGGGCAGCCTGGGGCTGCTCTTTGCACCCGCTCTGCCTTTGATTCTCTATGCGGTCATCGCACAACAGCTGGGCATCGGCAATGGCATCACCGTGGATGATATGTTCCTGGCCGGAATCCTGCCTGGACTGCTGATGCTGACCATGCTCGCAGGCTGGTGTATCTGGTCCAGCCGCAATCAGCCGCTATCCACCTTCTCCTGGGCCGAGACAGGGGCCGCCCTGCGAGAAGCCGCATGGGAGCTACCCCTGCCTGTGGTGGTACTGGGCGGTGTCTATAGCGGCTATTTTGCAATTTCAGAAGCAGCCGCTGTCACCGCCTTCTATGTGCTGGTGGTTGAGGTGCTGATTCAGCGTGAGATCAGCCTAAAGGATTTGCCAAAGATCATGCGGGAGGCGATGGTACTGGTGGGAGGAATTCTGGTTATCCTGGGTATGTCCCTGGCCTCGACCAGCTATCTTATTGATGCAGAGGTTCCCACTCGCCTGTTCGAAGCCGTGCGTACCCTGGTGACAGACAAGATCACCTTTCTTATCCTGCTCAACCTGTTTCTGCTTATCCTGGGCACCATGTTGGATATCTTCTCTGCCCTGGTATTGATGGTGCCTCTGTTGCTGCCGATTGCACTGGGTTATGGTATTGACCCAGTACACTTGGGGATTATCTTTCTGGCCAATATGCAGATCGGCTACTTCACACCGCCGGTTGGCATGAATCTGTTCATTGCCAGCTATCGTTTTAACAAGCCTATTCTTCAACTCTACCGCGCCACGCTGCCCTGGTTTCTGATCCTGTTGTTGGCCGTACTGATCATTACCTACTGGCCCGCGCTCTCCCTGACACTGGTAGGAAGAGGCTGATTTACAGTTTGCCCCTGTCGTGCAGACGTTTAACAAATCGTGGCAGGTAGGCCATGATGACCAATAGTCCCAGTGCAATCAGTGACTTCTGTATCAATGCATCACCTCCAGCCAGCGCCTCTTTTCCGACATAACCCAGATAGGTAATGGCCGCAACGCCCGGCAAGGTGCAGACAAAGGTTGCCACGATATAGGGGTAAAACCTGATCCGCGTCAGCCCCAGGGCGTAGTTGAGCAGAAAAAAGGGGATAATGGGCACCAGGCGGACAAAGGCGACAAAGTACCATCCTTCAGCTTCCACCCCCTCAATCAGCTGTTTAAGGCGTCCATGGCTGTTGCGTGCAATCCAGTCAGCAGCGATATAACGTGCAATCAGGAAGGCCAGTGCAGCACCCAGGGTAGCACCCAGGAGCGAGTAGAGGGTTCCCAGCAGCGGGCCAAACAGTACGCCCCCCGCCAGCACAAAGAGAGAGGCAGGCATCAGCAGAATGGTTGCCGCTGCCGCAATCAACAGATACGCCAGAGGGCCATAGGCGCCGGATGCGCCGACCCAGGACTCAAGGGCCTGCATATCAAACTGACCACGATGGGCCATGACCCAGACTGCCGAACCCAGCAGCAGTAGTAATAGTGTGATGCGCCTGATTCGGTTGCCGGTTAATTGCATTGCAAGATCAACATGCTACAGTGGATTTAATCTACCAATTTCAATAAATGACCACGCCATTGTTTAACAAAAATCTGTCTGGAACAGCTTTTCACGCTAGCCCTGGAGGGGTGAGGCGCACGGATGCGCTGAACAGACTGCTTCCTGCCACGCTTGTCTGGGTAACGGCTGCTTTTCTGGTACATGAACTCTGCTCACTGGATGTCTGGTGGCAGCTGGTGATTGGTCAGGACATTCTGCAGACCCTTCAGGTTCCAGAGATTAATGTCTATTCTGCCGCTGCACTCAATCAACCTTACCATGATTCACACTGGTTGTTTCAGGTCATACTGGCCATTTCCCACTCCATAGCCGGTCTCAATGGCCCGATATTTCTCATGCTGCTTGTCTGGGGTCTGACGCTTTTTATCATCTACCGTGAGACTCATACCTATAGCGGCACGATGGTGGCCGTTTTTATCACTTTTTTGGTGATGGGTGCATCGGCAGAGCGATTTCTGCCCCGCCCCGAGATCATCACCTTTCTGATGATCGCATCCTTCTATGCGCTATTGCGGCAGACCAGATACCAGACAACCGCCCAGATTATCCTTTTAATGGTGCTGCAGATCATCTGGGTCAACAGTCACGGCCTGTTTGTCATCGGCCCCTTTATGGTGGGCTGTTACTGGCTGTTGCATGCTATCCGCTTTACCCGCAAGCAAGATAATCACTTCCGCCAGCTTTCGGTTCTGCTCTCTCTGATCTGTCTCAGCCTGTTAGTCTCACCTTATGGCACAGGTGCCCTGGAGTACAGCTACCTGCTGTTTAGCGAAGTAGGTAAAGATGCACCTGATTATATGCAGGCAGTCAATGAGCTGAGCCCCACCTTTGGTGAGGCGGCAATGGGGGCTTCAGCCTTCTGGTTTTTTGTTGCCCTCATGCTGCTGACACTGATCTCCATTGCCTTCAGTCAGAGGCAGCTCTCTCTTCCACGTCTACTGATTGTCGGCGCGCTTGCTCTGGCGGCATTCACTGGACGACGCAATATCGTGCTGTTCGCACTGGTATCAGCACCCTTTGTGGGAGAACATCTCTCCGCTAGATTATCCCGACTCACCCTGAAACCGGCAACGGACAGGATACTGAAAGGGGGCCTGCTGGCGGTGCTTTTGGGATGGAGCGCCTATCCACTCTCAGGTGCCTATTACCTCGACATGGAGATCCCGGCTCGTAGCGGACTGGGAGTAACACCCGATTTCTTCCCACATGGGCTGCCCAATTTTATACGCCAGCACAATATCCAGGGGCAGGTCTACAACACCAATCGTCTCGGCGGCTTCTACCTCTATCACCTCTACCCTGATCGCATCCCGTTCATAGATGGCCGCTGGGAGATCTATGGCACACCCTTTTTTAGGGCCAGGCAGGCGGCACTGCAGAGCTTTCCGGCATGGCAACAGTGGGCCGAAAAATATGCTATTCAATCCGTGCTGCTACACCACACATCCCCTGAATCCCGAATGCTGGCACCCGCACTCTATCGGCATCCCGACTGGTCGCTGGTCTACTATGATTTTGCTGCCTCGTACTTTGTAAAAAACAGCGCACGAGGCAGTGCGCAACCCATTGTTTTCAGCGCCGACTCCTCATTACCATCAGGAGATACACGTCCCGACAGCCGCTTCATATTAAATGCCTTCTATCGCAACATGGGACTAACTTCGCTGCTGGTCGCCAATCTTGAACAACTGCTTCCCACCGGACTACACAGGCAAGAGATACTGTTTGAACTGGCAAAAAACAACCTGGAGCTGAACCGCTTTGAACAGGCGATAAAATATTATCTACAGCTGCTTGAGAGCGATGGCTCACACACCAATGCACTTTCTGATCTATCATTTATCTATTATCAGAAACAGCAATTTTCAACATCACTGACATACGCAGAAAAAGCGGTGGGCAGCGCACCGAACAATCTGGATGTACGATTCAATTATTGCCTGGTGCTGGTGGCGCTGAATCGCAAACAGGATGCCATTGATGAGCTCAATAAAATCCTAACCATCAAGCCCGATTACGCCAAGGCAAAATATCTACAACAACAATTAAGATAAATAACAATCATGATTCATGGCAAAAGAGTTGCGGTAGTGATGCCAGCCTATAATGCTGAAGCAACACTAAGAGAGACATACAGCGAGGTGGATTCTACCTTTGTTGATGATGTGATACTGGTCGATGATGCCAGCTCAGATCACACTGTACGTATTGCCAAAGAGCTGGGGCTGGAGACCATCGTTCATCCAAAAAACCAGGGCTACGGCGCCAACCAAAAGACATGTTACCAAGCTGCACTGAATCACGGCGCAGATGTCGTTATCATGCTGCACCCGGACTATCAGTACACACCCAAGCTATTAGTGGCCATGGCTTCAATGGTGGCAACAGGTACGTATGATGCTGTTCTTGGTTCAAGAATCCTGACAGAGGGTGCGCTGAAGGGAGGCATGCCACTGTATAAATACATAGCTAATCGAGCACTCACCCTGTTTCAAAACAGCTTGATGTCAAAAAAACTCTCTGAATACCACACAGGCTACCGTGCCTTTTCCCGTGAGATTTTGGAGGCTCTGCCACTGAATGAAAATTCAAATGATTTTCTGTTTGATAATCAGATGCTGGCACAGATTGCCTACTTTGGTTTCTCTATTGGCGAGATCTCCTGCCCAACAAAATACTTTAAAGAGGCCTCCTCCATTAATTTCCAGCGTAGCGTAATCTATGGCTTGGGTGTGGTTTATACATCAGTGCTTTATCGGCTGAATAAGTGGAAAATTGTCAAAAGCCCAATCTTTGATGCAGCAGGTCGCAGGCTGACACTCCATCCATAGTCTGTTACCCACATAACTGTTTCGCTCGAAAACCCCAATGTGCTTTAGCATCCTGGTAATAGTGCCTACCAGATGTTCTATAATTTTGGACGGATTCATAAGAGCTTGAGTGTTAGCCCTGCCATGGAAGTAGGTGTTACAGATCATCTGTGGACTTTGGAAGAGATTGCAGGACTTATTCCAGAGGATCGGCCAAAGAAACGTGGCACTTACAAAAAAAGCTTTAGAAGGTGTAGATATTTAAGATTGACGTTCTCAAGAATAAATTTATTTACTTAAAAAACCGTGTAAAATAGCTACCATGCACTCAAAATATCGCGTTTCTACAAAAATAACTTTTCACCTTAATTTGTTGTAAAAACACAATATATTGTGTTTTTACAACAAATAACAGGGGGCAAATACACTACATATAGTCTATTTAGCTGTTTATGCACGGATAAGTATTATGGGTTATAGTTTATTAAAGGTGGATACCAAGGCCATTCAAGGTATTAGACATGAATGGTTTGCTCAGCTTGAGCATCTTGGTGAAGAAGGTGCTGCATTTGGTAGTAGTGTTGAACGAACCGTTGATTGGTGTGAAAAAATAATTGCAGATGATAGTGGTGAGACTCCATGTCTGTGGGCGCTTAATCAGGAAGGTATTAGCGCCCCCCGTGCAATCGTTGAAATGACAGATGCCAGCAAGTCAAAAGATCCGTCATTTAAATTTCTTAATGTTTACCTAGAACCGCGCTTAGTTCTAGATTATAAAGAAGAGATACACCAATCTGATTTGGTCGAATCGGTACAAATCATCTCTTTTGCATTAATAGAGGCATTAAGGCTGACGCTGGATAATGGAACACAGAAATTAAAGGTTTATGGTCGAACGGACGAAATGCGTAGTATGTTCGATTCACTAATCCTAACTATGAACAAAGAAAATAATGATTTTAGCATTTACCGCCAAAGCAAATGGCTTGTAATAAAGGCAGTGAGGTGACATATGGAGAATTTTGTTGGGTTAAATAAGCTACAAGAATTATTTCAAGATGCGATTCATGAGGCTGTAAAAGAAAAATCACTAGAAGAATTACAGACTTTAGATTGGTTCACACTGGAAACTGATTTTTTCTTAGAGCAGAAATATAAGAAAGCGTCATAATCAGGCGCATGCACCTGATTTAAAAACCCCGCTTCTGGCGGGTTTTTTATTGCCTAAAGTTTTATATTTCAAACTGAGCCAGAGGGTACTCAAAACTCTGTGTCAGATTGTTTGCCACTACCACTGAGCAGCACAATATGAGTTTTCATCTCAAGCCCTATATAATGTGCGGCCTGTTTTTTCCGCACATCTGGATATGCCATGACTAAACCTCTCCCCAAAGACCGCACCGCTGAACTTGAAGCGATCATGCATGAACGCATCATGATCCTGGACGGTGCCATGGGTACTATGGTTCAGCGCCACAAGCTGGAGGAGGAGGACTACCGGGGTGAACAGTTTGCTTACTGGCCAGCCAACCTCAAGGGGATGAACGACCTGCTGGTGCTGACCCAACCCAGTGTGATCCAGGGCATTCATGAAGAGTACCTGGAGGCAGGTGCCTACATCATCGAGACCAACACCTTTGGCGCAACCCGTAGCGACCTGATCCAGTTTCAGCTCTCTGACTATGCCTACGAGCTAAATGTAGCGGCGGCCAAGCTGGCCAGAGAGGCAGCGGACAGGTACGCCACGCCGGCAAAACCCCGATTTGTAGCGGGCGTATTAGGCCCCAATCAGAAGACGGCATCCGTCTCAGTGGATGTTAATGATCCCGGCGCCCGCGCTATCACCTTCGACGAATTGGTGGAGGACTACACGGAGGCCACACGTGGCCTGATCGAGGGTGGCGTGGACATCCTGCTGATCGAAACAGTCTTCGATACCCTCAACGCCAAGGCTGCACTCTTTGCTGTGCAGCAGGTATTTGATGAGGATGGGGTCAAGCTGCCCATTATGATCTCTGGCACCATCACCGATGCAGCAGGCCGCACCCTCTCTGGCCAGACCACCGAGGCCTTTTATAACTCCCTGCGCCATGCCGACCCTATCAGCTTTGGTCTAAACTGCGCCCTGGGGCCGGATCAGTTGCGCCAATATGTGGAAGAGGTCTCACGCATCTCAGAGGTGCATGTCTCAGCCCACCCCAATGCCGGGCTGCCCAATGAGCTGGGGGGTTATGACCTAAGCCCGGAAGATATGGCCGCCACCATCCTGGAGTTGGCGCAGAGTGGCTTCCTTAATATCATCGGCGGTTGTTGTGGCACCTCACCAGACCACATTCGCGCCATTGCCGAGGCCGTTGCCGGCACTGCACCACGCAAGCGACCAAAGTTGACGCATGCCTGCCGTCTGGCCGGGATGGAGCCTTGCAATATCGAAGAGGGCGCACTCTTTTTAAATATTGGTGAGCGCACCAATGTGGCGGGATCTGCCCGTTTCAAACGTCTGATCATGGAAGAGGATTATGAGACAGCACTGGATATCGCCCGCCAACAGGTGGAGAACGGCGCCCAGATCATCGACATCAACATGGATGACGCCATGCTGGATTCGGTCAACTCCATGGTGCATTTTCTGAATCTGGTCGCTGGCGAGCCGGATATCGCCAAGGTACCGATCATGATCGACTCCTCCAAATGGGAGGTGCTGGAGGCAGGGCTTAAGTGCATCCAGGGCAAGGGGGTCTTGAACTCCATCTCGCTCAAAGAAGGCGAGGCCCGGTTTATCCAACAGGCCCGACTGATCCACCGCTATGGCGCTGCAGTGGTAGTGATGGCCTTTGATGAGCAGGGCCAGGCCGATTCACATGCACGCAAGATCGAGATCTGTACCCGTGCTTATAACATTCTCACCCGACAGGTTGGCTTCCCGGCTGAAGATATTATCTTCGACCCTGCGGTGCTGACGGTGGGCACCGGCATGCCGGAGCACGACCGCTATGGCCTGGACTTTATCGAAGCGACCGCAACCATCAAGCAGCAGCTGCCACATGCGCGGGTCTCTGCCGGTGTCTCCAATATCTCTTTTGCCTTCCGGGGTAATAACCCGGTGCGCGAGGCAATCCACGCCGTATTTCTCTACCACGCCATCCGGGCCGGATTGGATATGGGCATTGTCAACGCCGGCCAGCTGGCGATCTATGATGAGCTGCCGGATGAACTGCGGGAGCGGGTGGAGGATATGGTGCTCAACCGCCGTCCCGATGCCACAGAACGGCTGCTGGACGTGGCCGAGAAGTATCGTGGTGATGGCAGCGTGGCCGTACAGAAAGAGGACCTGGCCTGGCGTGACCAGCCGGTAGCCAAACGACTTGAGCACGCCCTGATCAAAGGGTTGACGGAATACATTGATGAGGATACCGCCGAAGCCCTGGCGGAACTGGGGCGCCCACTGCATGTCATTGATGGCCCCCTGATGGCGGGCATGAACCATGTGGGTGCACTGTTTGGCGAGGGCAAGATGTTCCTGCCACAGGTGGTGAAATCAGCGCGAGTGATGAAAAAGGCGGTGGCCTGGCTACAGCCCTATATGGAGGATGAGAAACAGGGCGGGACGCAGTCAGCGGGCCGCATCCTGCTGGCAACAGTCAAAGGTGATGTGCATGATATTGGCAAAAATATCGTGGCCGTGGTGTTGCAGTGCAACAACTATGAGGTGATCGATATTGGCGTCATGGTGCCGGCTGAGACCATCCTGCAGCAGGCACATGAGCTGAAAGCCGATATCATCGGCCTCTCTGGTCTGATCACACCATCACTGGATGAGATGGTGCATATCGCCAAAGAGATGCAGCGCCAGGGCTTTGAGACACCGCTGCTTGTGGGTGGAGCCACCACCTCCAAGATCCATGCAGCGGTGAAGATTGATCCAGAATATGCTGGCCCGGTAGTGCATGTGCTGGATGCCTCACTGGCTGTGGGTGTGGCGGGCAGGCTACTGTCGGAAACGCAGCGGGATGACTATATCCGATCAGTCAAGCATGATTATGCGCAAGCCCGTAGCGCACGCCAGGATAAGAATGAACAGCGCAAACTGGTTTCATTGGATGAAGCCCGCGCCAATGCCATGCAGACAGATTGGACAACAGTTCAGCCAGTCAGACCCGCGCAACCCGGTATTCAGGTTTTCGATAACATCCCCCTGGCAGCCGTAGCGGAATGTATTGACTGGAGTCCATTTTTCTTCGCCTGGGAGATGAAAAAACGCTACCCTGCCATCCTGGATGATCCCAAAAAAGGGGCGGAGGCACAGCGTCTTTTCCAGGATGCCCAGAGCATGCTGCAACGGATCATCAGTGAAAACTGGCTCCGGGCCAGGGCGGTTATTGGCCTCTTCCCGGCTGCCCGTAGCGGGACAGATGATGTGACGGTCTATGCCGATGAAACACGCAGTGAAGTTAGCACTCACTTTCGATTTATCCGACAGCAGATGGCCAAAAAGCAAGCAGGAGAGCCGAATCTCTGTCTGGCCGATTTTATTGCCCCAGAAGAGGCCGGAGTTAAAGATTACATCGGTGCCTTTGCGGTAACCATAGGTATTGGCATTGAACAGAAACTGGCTGAGTTTGAGGCCGATCATGACGACTATAGCGGCATCATGCTCAAGGCACTGGCCGACCGTCTGGCCGAGGCCCTGGCCGAGTGGATGCATGCCAGGGTACGCAAGGAGTTCTGGGGGTACAGCGCCAACGAACAGCTTGGCAATGAGGAGCTGATCGCAGAAAAGTACCAGGGCATCCGGCCTGCGGCAGGTTATCCGGCCAGCCCGGAACATACCGAGAAAGGCGTATTGTGGGATCTGTTACAGGCAGAAAAGAATACCGGCATCACATTGACCGAAAGCTACGCCATGCACCCAGGCGCATCCGTGAGCGGTCTCTATTTTGCGCACCCCCAGGCCCGTTACTTTGGCACCGGCAAGATTGGCCGTGATCAGGTAGAGGATTATGCCCGGCGTAAAGGCATGTGTATGGAAGAGGCAGAACGCTGGCTGGCGCCCATACTCGGCTATTCAACACCCTGAGCCAGAACAGGTATTTAGGGCAACCCCCCCAATATCAGTTATTATTAGCTATATGGGCCACAAAATGTGGCCACTGCAATCCCAGGAGAAGGCATGCAAGTTGAAGCATTACGTGATTTAGTCATCAAAGTACTTGAAGATATGAAAGCCAAAGATATCGTTACGATTGATGTAAAAGGCAGAAGCAGCATCACCGATATTATGGTGATTGCCAGCGGCACGTCCGACCGGCATGTAAAATCCCTTGCTGAAAGCGTCGCCTTCCAGGCCAAGACAGCCGGAGAGGTGCCTTTGGGCCTGGAAGGCGTGAATGAAGGCGAGTGGGCGCTGGTTGACCTCAATAGCGTTGTGGTTCACATCATGCTACCCAAGGTACGTGATTTCTACCAGCTGGAGCGGTTGTGGAGTATGGATATACCGCAAACTGAAACGGAAACCATCGCTAAAATCAGTTGATAAGCATTGATGTAAGCGCTGCCTATCAGCGCCCATCAAGCCGGAACCATCTGCCCAACCACCTCCCTCCCTCGATAGATTGACCACTCCCCTCTGCAAACAGACAGTGCAATGCGCCTGCTGTGAAATTCTGGTAGTATCGCGCCCAAATTATAAACCCACACGCTTACCTGCCTTAGCCCCTGTATCAAAAAACATTGAAAACCTCGATTGTTCTATTATTGATTCTATTTTCCAGCTTCGTCTCTGCAAATGAGAAAATAGCGTGCCTGTTAAAACATTACGATGAATACAGCAACAACCGTGTCACTCTATTTGAGAAGATGCATCTGGTGTATGAGCAAAAGCACCCGAAGAGCTACAAGGTATATGCTCCAGTACTAACCGGGCATGCACTGTTTGCAAAGATAGACCAGTTTGTATTTCACTATTTTGCTGAGAAGGAGATCGGCAAATTGAGGTTGCGCCATGGTTTTATCAATGCCGTTCCCAACTGGATCAAGGATGCATGCAGTGGACGCGACTGCATCAATGCACTGCATGTAAAGCTGGCAAAGCTGCCTGAATTCAATGCCCTTTATACGCAATGGGACAGGTTTAGAAAACTAACCAAAGAGTCCTATAAACAGAAAGAGATTGCCCAGGCAGGAAAATTTTATTTTGAACTGCTGGGGGATAAAAATATTCTGCCTCACGCCCTTAAAGACATGCAGTATTACAACATAAAAGTAGACAAGCTGATGTGTGATTAGCCTCAGACTACCTCACATGCCCGCTGCTGTTTTTTTCTCCCCCTGAGGCATTGGCGGCACCAGCAGCTGGGGATCAATCCGCTTGGTAAAGAGGTTCATACGCCAATCCAGGTGGGCACCCGTCACACGCCCCGTTGCACCTACCTCAGCAATCACATCACCTTGCCTGACCCGCTGTCCCACTTTAACCAGGATGCGGCTCAGATGCAGAAATGATGACGACAGGCCATGACCGTGATCCAGAATCACTGTTCCTCCGGAGAAAAACATATCCGGGTAAGCCAACGTCACAATACCCGCTGCGGGTGCCTTGACTGACGTGCCTGCGGGCCGCGCAATATCAACCCCAAAGTGAGGACGTCTGGGCTGACCATTCAGGATACGCTGACTGCCATAGACACCAGAGATCGGCCCCGTCACCGGCCAGATAAAATCCACCAGAAAATCTGTGCGTGAATCATCCAGCTGTCGGGCCTTGCGTGCCAATGCCGCCTCTTTGCGGATGCGCTCCAGATCTTCTTTCGACCGGGGTGTCACCTTGCGTTTTGGCAACCCATCAATACGCTGTATCCTGTACTCTCGCTTGGCAACCTTAAGCACTCGTTGTGCCATTTGGCCATCAGGATAACTGACCTGAACCAGTGACTCAGCCAGCGCATCACGCCCAAACCCCACCAGAAATATCCCGGCCTTAGAGACCCGCACCCGCTTTCCATCCACCTTCACCATTGCACCAGGCCGCACCTTTCCCTGCACCAGGCCACCCTGGCTAAAGTTGCCAGTGAACATCAGCTCAGGTTTCGCCCCCGCCCAGAGCAGGCCGGGCAACAGCAGGATGACAATAGACCATCGGGTTATGCAATTCATAATCTACCACTGACCATTTTCTCTACAATATGTAGAGGTTAAAAATAGGGGTTATCAGTATCCACTACAGCTCTCTTTATTTCTACCACAACAACTCGATATTGAGGCTGGATGCATAAACAGCCCCTCATTTAGTGGGTAAACAGCATGGCATGATCCACCTAATTCATCTAATCTATATTTAGATAGGCGTTTAATTAAACCCAGGAAAAAAGATGTCCAAATCACGTTTATTAATCGCTGATGATGATGGAATCATCTTAGCGACCTTTGGCAAGGGATTGCGCAATGCCGGGTACGATGTGATAGAGGCTGATTCTGGGGAAGCAGCACTGAAGGTGGTGGCAGAGCAGCCGGTTGATCTGGCAATTCTGGACGTGGAGATGCCGGGCCTGTCAGGCATTGATACGGCACGAAAAATGAGGGATTTTAAAGTCCCTGTGATTTTTCTTTCCGCCTATGAGAGCAACGAGATAGTGGAAGCTGCAGTAGCTGAAGGCGCATTGGGTTATATCATCAAGCCCATTGATGTTGCAAAGATGGTTCCAACCATTGAGACGGCATTGGAACGAGCAGGCGAGCTAAGGGCATCCAAAGCGGCTGAAGAGCGGTTAAATTCCGCTCTGGATACTGGCCGGGTGGTCAATGTCACAGTTGGCATACTGATGGAGCGCCACCGTATAGATCAGGATGAAGCCTTTGAACTCTTGCGCCAAAAAGCACGCGCAGAACGGCGCAAAGTACGCGAGGTTGCTGCAGATATCATCAATGCCTGGGAGGTCCTAAACCAGCTTGCACCAGAGCGCTCTTCAGCAGACAGTTAGCAGAAGTCGCATGAAACATCTATTTATCCTCCTAATGGCATGCCTGGCACTCCTGCCTTCCTGGCCTGTCGCATCAAACAATAAGATCCCGTCAGCAGAACAATCCGTTCAGATACTCAACCGTAGCCGTCAGGCCAAGCCCCCGGAAACGGTGCCTCAGACCATCCTGCAAAATGAGAGGGATGCCACCCACTATACGTGTGCCTTTGATTTTACCTTGTTACGGTATACGTTAACCATTGCCGTGGTGATACTGCTCATCACCCTCTATTGGAACCGTCGCCTGGCAAGAGAGGTGAACCGTCGGCGTCAGGCAGAAATCCAGAGCAAGGATGCCTACCGTCATCTGCAACGAGTGACCGATGCCATTGGTGATGGCGTATTTGCATTGGATAGCAACGGTGTCTGCAACTTTATCAACCCTGCAGCAGAACACCTGCTTGGCTGCCCCCGAGAGGAACTACTGGGACAAAAGCTACATAACCATATTCACTCACTGGCCCCCACTGGAGAGCCTCATTCAGAGGAGGCATGCCCCATATTGAGCTGTACCAGGGCAGGCCATACATACCGATCAGAAGCAGCGACATTTCAGCATAAAGATGGCACCTTTTTTCCCGCCTCGATTACTGCAGTGCCGTTAACAGAAGGTGGCAAAGAGGGCATGGTAGCCATTTTTCAGGACATTACCAAACGCAAGCAGACAGAGGAGGTACTGAAAAAACTCTCTACCGCTGTTGAGCAAAGTCCGGCCAGCATTATCATTACCGATAAAAACGGCAATATTGAATATGTAAACCCGGAGTTTGAGCATATAACCGGGTACACCAAACATGAAGTTATTGGCAAAAACCCAAGCATCCTTAAATCTGGCTATATATCTGCAGAGACATACACCCACCTTTGGAAAACCATCACAAAGGGCAAGATCTGGAGAGGGGAGCTACAGAATAGGAAAAAAAATGGGGGGCTTTATTGGGAGTTTGCTTCAATCTGTCCCATTAAAAATGATGCAGGCAAGGTGACACACTTCATTGCTGTTAAGGAGAATATCAGCCTGCTCAAGTTTCGTGAGGATGAACTGCGCAGTGCCAAGGAGATGGCCGATACGGCCAATCGAGCCAAGAGTGAATTCCTGGCCAACATGAGCCATGAGATCCGCACGCCAATGAATGCCATTATCGGCATAGGGCATCTACTCAAGAAAACCAGCCTTAGCAAAGAGCAGCAGGAGTATCTATCCTCACTCCAATCATCTTCCACAAATCTACTTGGTGTTATCAACGATATTCTGGACTTCTCTAAGATTGAGGCCGGAAAAGTGGATATTCAATCAACGGAGTTCTGCCTGAATGACATTGTGCAGAATATTTCCAACCTGATAACCCCTTTGGCCAGAGAAAAAAACCTTACGTTACGCATATCCATGCCAGACACCATACCCAACACGCTGACGGGCGATCCACTGCGTTTGGGGCAGGTGCTGACAAACCTGGTCGGCAATGCCGTGAAATTTACCGACCAGGGAGAGATCAGGGTATCCATTGAGATTTTGGAACAGAAGAGCACTCAAATTCAGCTCCAGTTTACCATTATGGATACCGGCATAGGCATAGCGCCTGAGCAGCAGCAAAGGCTGTTTCAGCCCTTTACCCAGGCCGACAGCTCACTCACCCGACGCTATGGCGGAACAGGACTGGGGTTGACAATCAGCCGTCAACTAGTGGAGATGATGGGCGGAAAAATCCGGGTGGAGAGCGAGCCGGACAAGGGGAGTCGCTTTATTTTTACAGCCATATTTGGTTTGGCAGCGACCAACCCGGTCACACCTGAGCCTCCTACCCGCATTAAACCCTCATCACAACTGGAAAGCGCCCATGTACTGCTGGTAGAGGATGACAGGCTCAATCAAATCGTGGCCCAAAGGTTGCTTGAGCATTATGGCGTACAGGTCTCAATTGCAGAAAATGGGCTAGCCGCTGTAGAAGCGGTGAAGCAGCAACCCTTTGACCTTGTGCTGATGGACATCCAGATGCCGGAGATGAATGGTTATCAGGCCACAGCGGAGATCCGCAAAGATCATCACATCAAGAGACTACCCATTATAGCCATGACCGCCCATGCCATGGTGGGCGAGCGGGAAAAATGCCTGGCTGCGGGTATGGATGATCATCTCCCCAAGCCATTCAAACCAGATGAGTTAAAGCAACTGCTTATCCAATGGATACCATCAAAGAGCACTACTGAGAAAATCGCGGCAGCAGAGAGTTCAAAAGCTGAAATCAGAGCGAACCTGGAGAGATTAATCAGCCACATGAGTGAGAAGTCTGCCATAGACCCACTGGATGCCGTACTCAAGCTGGTGCCTGAAAGGCTGGACAAGCTGACACAGGCACTGACAGACAATGACTGGAAGAGCGCAAAGAGCCAGGCCCACAAACTACGCGGCTCCTTGAATATATATGGCTCTAAACGACTGACTGAGCTATTGACCTCTATTGATAGCGGAGCTGACCTAAACCCCAAAGCAGAAAGCATTGCCAAGGATCTAAAAACCGAGTTTGAGCTGGCATTGAAACTGGTACAAGAGATAAGGGATGAATTAGACACCCTCTAATACTTTTCTTACACCCCTAAAGTTTATTAATCCCCACCCGCTACAAGTTTTAACACATGATCCTTTGATCTGCCGGATAGAGCTACGGATCATTAAGGTGGCGCTGCCCTTCCCCCGCAACGCCATTTTGCCAGTGTGCTTTAACCTTTGCGCTACGACTGTAGTTCGGCCCTTCCCCCGCCCTGTTTGCGCTCCGTATAGATAGCACTTTTTCAGCTGGATTTCCTACTGAAAAAGAGGCAGCAGTATTTATAAACAGTAATTTATTAAGTTGGGGAGAGCACGATGCTTCTAAAACAGAAAATGATGATCGGCGCTACACTATTAGCCGCTATTCCAGTTATCATCGCCAGCCTTACTATCCAGACAGTCGCAACCAACGCCAGTCATGAGGCACTTCAAGAGGCATCAAAAAATCGCCTGATCGCTGTTCGTGACGGCGTCAAGGAAGGCATTGAGGATTACCTTGGCTCCATTCGTGATCAGATGCTTACCTTCTCCAAAGATCTTATGGTAGTTGAGGCAATGTCCTCTTTTAAAGAAAGTTTCCCTCTCTATCGATCAGAGAGTGACACAGCAGATATTTCAACGCTCCGCAGCCAACTGGGTAGCTACTACAGTGGTGATTTCAACACTGAATATCAGCGACGCAACTCTGGCACCCAGGCCAATGCATCACAGTGGCTGGAGCAGCTGGATGCCGATTCAGTAGCGCTTCAACACCGTTTCATCAAGGCCAACCCCAATCCACTGGGGGAAAAAGACAGGCTGAATGATCCCGGCAGCGAGTCAATCTATGGTCGGCAACACAACCATTTTCATCCTGTATTCCGGGATTACCTGCAGACATTTGGCTACTACGACATCTTTCTGGTCGATCCCGAAACCGGCGACATTGTCTACTCCGTATTCAAGGAGCTGGACTATCCCACCTCTCTCAAGGATGGCCCCTTTGCCAATACCGGCATTGGCGAGGTGTTCCGCAAGGCCAACCAGGCCAGCTCGCCCGACTTTATAGCCCTATCAGATTTCGAGGCCTATCCACCCTCCTATCAGGATCCGGCGGCCTTCATCGCCTCCCCTATCTTTGAGGATGGCAAAAAGATCGGCATACTGATCTTCCAGATGCCCATTGATCGTATCAACGCCATGATGACCCACGACAGCCACTGGAAAGAAGCCGGGCTTGGCACCTCTGGTGAAACCTATCTGGTCGGCGCAGATCACACTCTGCGCAGCATGAGCCGCTTCCTGATTGAGGATAAGGCAGGTTATATAAAAGCACTCAGTAACGCAGGTGTAGCAAAAGAGACCCTGAAACAGATCGATGCCAAGGAGACCAGCATCAGTCTGCAACCCGTTAACTCATCCGGCAGCAAGGCCGCCCTGGCAGGCACTACCGGCTTTGACATCTTCCCTGACTACCGCAATGTGCCGGTGCTATCTGCCTATGCACCTATCAAATTCGAGGGACTGAACTGGGCCATTATAAGTGAAATTGATGAGGCAGAGGCCTTTGCCCCAGCCGATGCCCTGGCAGAGAAGATCCTGCTCCTGTCTATAGGCATTGCTGTGGTGCTGATTGTGGCTGGTCTCGGCGTGGGTCTCTGGTTTGCAGGCACCATCACAAAACCCATCTCCCTGCTCAGCAAAACCATCGGTGAGATTGAGAGCGAGTCTGATCTGACCCGCACCATCGATATCCACTCCAATGATGAACTGGGTCAAGCCGCACAAGCCATCAATGCCATGTTGGCAAAGTTCCGCTCCAGCCTGCAACAGGTATCCAGCAGCACATGCCAGCTGGCCACAGCAGCAGAGGAGACCTCAGTTGTAACCCGACAGACAACCCAAGCCGTTCAACAACAGCTAACAGAGACGACCCAGGTCGCTACCGCCATGAATGAAATGAGTGCCACGGTGAGAGAGGTGGCGGCCAATACGTCCCATACCGCCACAGCCTCTGCTGAGGCCAACACAGAATCCAGAGAGGGACGACAGGTTGTGGATCAGGCCGTTGCACAGATCAGTGAATTGGCCAACCAAATTGAGAGCGCAGCCTCCGTTATTCAAGGTGTGCAGCAAGATAGCGATAATATCAGCACCGTGCTGGACGTGATCAAAGGGATTGCGGAGCAGACCAACCTGCTGGCGCTCAATGCTGCCATTGAGGCCGCCAGGGCGGGCGAACAGGGACGTGGTTTTGCTGTAGTAGCCGACGAGGTGCGTAACTTAGCCAGCCGCACCCAGGAATCCACCGAGGAGATCAATCAGATGATCGATAAACTCCAGACTGGTTCCAAAAAGGCTGTAGGCGTGATGGAGCAGAGCCAGAAGCAGGCCAACTCTGCCGTGGAATATGCAACCAAGGCAGGCCACTCACTCTCTACCATTGCCGGGGTCGTGGAGAATATCAATGACATGAGCACCCAGATTGCCAGCGCAGCAGAAGAGCAGAGCGCAGTGGCAGAAGAGATCAACCGCAATATTGTAAGCATCAGTGATATGGCGGAACAGACAGCTGCCGGCACAGAGAATACAGCTGCAGCAAGTAACGAGCTGGCTCAATTGGCCACACAACTACAAGGCCTGGTTGAGCAGTTCCGCGTGTAACAGGATATGGAAATCATCCGGCATACAGGATCTGTTTCACTACTCTTATCGCTTCTGTTATCTTAATTTACAGCAGGCAGATGAATAACCCCTAATAATATAAAATCATAGCGCCTCATCCATGGAACGAACCTTATTGGTAGAAAACCCACTCAAGAAATCCCATTTATTACCCTGGGTGGTAGTGCTGGGTATTGTCTGGTGCCTGGTATTCCTGGCATCCATGGCCTGGAACATCCACCACAATCACAACAGTGCAGTGGATCAGGCGCTGTTTCAGGCAGAGGCGGCCATAGATAAGGATATGACCTACCGCCAGCTGGTCTCCGGCGTGGGAGGGGTCTATATGCCCATCGATCAGGGCATCAAACCCAATCCGTACCTGGCCCATATCCCCCATCGCGATGTAACCACTAAAGAGGGCCGCAGACTGACCCTTGTCAACTCCTCTTATTTCACCCGTTTGGCTCATGATTGGGAGGCATCTGTTTTACCCCATGGCATCCGTGGACACGTCACCAGCCTAAAACCATTAAGGCCTGAAAATGCCCCTGACGAATGGGAGAGAGAGGCACTACAGGCGCTGCAAAATGGTGCAAGCCACTGGACAGGTATAGTGACAGATAACAGGGGGAAGTATTTCCGGCTGATGCGGCCACGCATAGCGAAAGAGTCCTGTATGACCTGTCATGGCCATCAGGGATACCAGCCCGGTGATATGATGGGGGGAATCAGCGTCTCCGTGCCCATGGGGTCATTGCTGGCGGCTTCAGACAAGCAGGTTTATCAGCTTAGCATTTGGCACTTTCTGTTATGGCTTGGAGGAATATTGGGGCTGCTGCTGGGTTACTACCTGCTGCGACACCAGGAACAGCAGATGCGTTACTCTGCGCTGCATGATCTCTTAACCGGACTTCCCAACCGAACACTGTTTACAGATCGCCTGAATCAGCGGATGGAGACAGCAAAGCGCAATGGACATACGGGGGCGGTGCTGTTTATCGACCTGGATCGCTTTAAAACCATTAATGACTCCCTGGGGCACAGCATTGGTGATCAGCTGCTACGGGAAGTTGGCCGTGTTCTTCAGGGAACCCTTCGGTGTGAAGATACCGTGGCCCGATTGGGAGGGGATGAATTTGTTGTGCTGCTGGCAGAACTGGATTCCGATGCCGAAGCGGTGATTACCGAGGTTCAGGTTATTACAGAGAAGATATTGGAGCAACTGGCCCATCCTCACAAGATCGGCACCCGTGAACTGTATGCATCCCCCAGTATCGGGATTGCCCTGTTTTCCCATAGATCCAAAGACAGCAATGAGGTACTGCAACAGGCCGATGTTGCCATGTACCGTGCCAAAGAGGCGGGAGGGAACTGCTCCCAATTCTTCCTGCCCAGCATGCAACATACTGCAGAAAAGCGCCTGAATGCAGAACATGCCCTGCGCCGCGCCTTGGAATGTAACGAGTTTCTACTCTATTACCAACCCATTATTGATATCAGACAACCAGGGCGTATTGTGGGTGCTGAGGCGCTACTGCGTTTGCAACACCCAGAACGGGGCATTGTCTTTCCCCTTGAGTTTATAGGTGTAGCTGAAGAGACCGGGCTAATACTGAATCTTGGCGACTGGGTACTGCATGAGGCCTGCCGTCAGATACAGGAATGGGATACAAAGCGTTCAGATCTTGATTACGGTCACATCTCCATCAACATCAGCCCCCGTCAGTTTCAGCAGGCTGATTTTGTACCAAAGCTGATTAATGCTGCGCAGGCAGCCAAAGTGAATCCAGCCCGACTCTATCTGGAGTTGACAGAAAACCTGCTGGTAGGCGACATCAGTGATGTGGCTGAAAAAATGCAGGAACTGAAGGCACACGGCTTTCAGTTTTCAATTGATGATTTCGGAACCGGCTACTCCTCTCTGGCCTACCTGAAACAGTTACCGCTGGATACCCTGAAGATTGACCAATCCTTTGTCCGCGACATTACCACCGATACCAACGATGCTGCGATTGTAGATTCCATACTGGCCATGAGTTCACGCATGGGGTTTCGGGTGGTGGCTGAAGGGGTGGAAACAGCAGAGCAACTGAAATTTTTAACCACCCACCAATGCGATCTCTACCAGGGATATCTCTATAGCCGACCCGTCCCAGCAGAAGAGTTTGAAGTGCTACTGCAGAACAGCAAATAGCGCTTTCTCATTCTGCTACCCCTGTTAGCAGCTGTCATCGTTATTGGAAGCAACAAGGGAAAGCTGTTTCTCAAACGAGATGCCCGGTTTTAAGCTACAATCGCCTTCGCCTTAAGTCATCTATCCATCATCATGCCCGCAGACAGCACAGCCCCTCAAGCCACATCCTCAACTATTCGCAGTACCGATTTCAGCTGGCGTGAACTGATCGAGATGATCAAAAGCCACAAGCAGGAGCTGGTGATGGCCAATATCATCGCCATCCTTGGAGCCGTGGTAAGCGTACCGATTCCACTCTTTATCCCGATGCTGGTCGATGAGGTGCTGCTGGGCCAACCCGGAAAATCCGTTGAGATTATCAATTGGCTCTTCCCGGAGAGCTGGCAAGGCCCGGCACTCTATATCTCTGCCATCCTGATCCTGACCCTGATGCTGCGGTTGCTCGCCCTGATTCTTGGTGTCTGGCAGATGCGCCAATTCACCCTCATCTCCAAGGATGTGATCTACCGCATGCGCCGTGCCCTGCTGTTGCGTCTGGAGCGCATCTCCATGGCGGAATACGAAACCATGGGCAGCAGCACCGTCGCCTCACACCTGGTCACCGATCTGGATGCAGTCGATCAGTTTATCGGCGTCGCCACCAGCAAGTTTCTGGTCGCTGTACTCAGCATTATCGGCACCGCCGTCGTGCTGCTCTGGATGAACTGGCAACTGGCGCTTTTTATTCTCATTCTGAACCCCGCCGTGATCTACGTCACCACCCTGTTCGGGCGCAAGGTCAAGCGTCTCAAGCGCGATGAGAACAGCGCCTATCAGGCCTTTCAGGAGGCCTTGGCCGAAACACTGGATGCCATCCAGCAGATCCGCGCCAGCAACCGCGAGCGCCACTACATCCACCGCATCATCGACCAGGCGGGCGAAATTCGCCACCACTCTGCCGCCTTTACCTGGAAGAGTGACGCCGCTGCCCGCCTCTCCTTTGTCATCTTTCTGTTTGGTTTTGACACCTTCCGCGCTGTCAGCATGTTCATGGTGCTCTACTCTGGTCTATCCATTGGCCAGATGATGGCCGTCTTCGCCTACCTCTGGTTCATGATGGGGCCGGTGCAGGAGATCCTGGCCATTCAATATACCTACAATGGCGCCAGTGCTGCGCTGGGGCGCATCAACAAGCTGATCCGGGTGGATCTGGAGCCGGAGCACCCCCACCAACAGGACCCCTTTGCAGATAACACCACCACCTCAGTGGAGCTGAAAGATATCTGTTTCGCCTACGGTGACGGCCCGCAGGTACTGGACAATGTCTCACTCAAGATCCACAGTGGCGAAAAGGTCGCTCTGGTTGGCGCCAGTGGCGGCGGTAAAACCACCCTGGTACAGGTACTGCTGGGCCTCTATCCAGCTAAATCAGGCGAGCTTTATTTTAATGACATCCCGGTCACACAGATCGGCATGGATGTGGTCAGAGACAACGTGGCCACCGTGTTGCAACACCCGGCCCTGTTCAATGACACCATCCACCAGAACCTGACCCTGGGACGGGAGGTCTCGAAAGAGGCGCTCTGGAACGCACTTGAGATCGCCCAGCTGAGCGAGACCATTCGCGAACTGGAGCAGGGATTGGAGACCCAGGTCGGACGTTTTGGCATCCGCCTCTCCGGCGGGCAGCGTCAGCGTCTGGCCGTCGCCCGAATGGTGCTGACAGACCCCAAGATCGTGATTCTGGATGAAGCCACCTCAGCGCTTGATACCGCTACCGAAAGTCGCCTGCACAGTGCTCTGCAGAAGTTCCTGCACGGTCGCACCACCATCATCATCGCCCATCGTTTAAGTGCGGTGAAACAGGCTGACCGGGTGCTGGTGTTTGAGGATGGCCGCATTGTGGAAGAGGGCCGACATGATGAGTTGATCAATAATGATGGTCTCTATGCCTCACTGTATGGTCGGCAGGAGCATTAGGCAGACTGCACCGCAGAGGTAGGAACCTCCATATTTTGTACAAAGCGCACCACCCTGTTCCGCCCCCCCTCTTTTGCATCATACAGCGCAGTATCAGCATCCTTTATCATGTGATCAAGCGAGTCTGTCAACTCCATGCTGTAGCCAATGCTCACTGTCATCGGCACGATCAAACTATTCATCACCAGTGGATTATCAGCTATTGCCTTACGAAAACGTGTAAACAGCATTTCCGCATCAGCATCATTAACATTGACACAGAGAAGGCAAAACTCCTCGCCGCCGAAACGGGCGATAACATCCGCCTCACGAAGCTGCTGGTTAAATATCGATGCCACATGTTTTAGCGCCATATCACCGACATGATGGCCGTAGGTATCATTTATTTTTTTGAAAAAATCAATATCAATCATCACCGCGGTCAGGGTGATATTTTTTCGCTGTGCATTTTGGAACAGTTTATTGCCCGTATTAAAAAGATATTTTCTGTTAAAAAGACCCGTCAAAAAATCACGGTCTGCCGCATCTCTCAACATGCAATAGCTCGCAACAGCATCAATATTTTGATTTATCCGGCAATAAAACTCCTCATGCAAAAAGGGGCGGGTAATAAAATCGTTTGCACCTGATTTGAGTAATTTAACAGAGACTGTGCCCGAGCCAGAGGTGGAGATCCCGATAATGGCCAATTCATGGCGCGACCATTTTTCGCGCGCCTTGGTAATCAGCTCCATGCCATCCATCCTTGGCATATTGTAATCTGTAACCATCAGAATAATATCATCGTGCTCGGCCAGCACATCAAGCGCCTCCACACCATCACAGGCTTCCAATACATTAAGATAGTGGCGCTGTAACAGTGAAGATAGCAACCGCCGGGACGATTTTGAATCATCCACCACCAAGACCTTTCTTCCCATATTCTCACGTAGGCGCTGCACTGTTTCGATGACATACTCAATCTCATTGAGATTGCGTTTTACCACATAGTCAACAATGGGTTTTTCCAACATCTCATCATGCAGATCATCACATATACTGCCTGTCAGTATGATGGGGGGTATCCCCAAATCCAGCACAACATCGACAATTTCACCATTAGGAGCATCAGGAAGATTCAGATCGAGAATCGCCACAAAAAACTGATCACCCTGTGCATCAAGAATCTGTTTGGCCTCTTGCATGGAGGCGGCAGATTCAACATCGATATGTAGTTGCGTAGCAATATGATGTGCAAGCATTTTATTTATTGCACGGCTATCCTCAACAATAAGTACCTTATTCGCCAGCAAACACATGGATTCACCTCTAGGATTTAATAGCGCACATCCTTTGCTTTAATTGGAATACGGCTTATAGCGACATTTAACCCTATAACTTTACAGGTATAGAAAATAAACCTGGACGGACGCCAAAGGCGATGGCATTACAGCTGAAAATAATGGGATTTACTGGGACAGACAGGTATTTTTAGAGAAGCGCAAAATAGCAACAACCATATATATTTACAGTCCTCGGTCATTGCGCTCTTTTTACCCAAAAATTCCTTTTAGCATAAAGAAGAAGAGCATGGACAAGAAGGCGCCCACTGGAAGGGTAACCACCCATGAAACAACGATCCCACCAATCACCCTGAGATCAATAGCGCCAACACCACGCGCCAGCCCCACACCAATAACCGCACCCACTGCGATGTGAGTCGTTGAAACCGGCAGACCTGTACGCGAAGCCATGACAACCGTTGCAGCTGCAGCCAACGTGGCACAGAAACCACGACTGGGGGTTAGTTCGGTAATCTGTGTACCAATGGTCTGCATGACCTTATAGCCCATCGTGGCCAAACCCACCACAATGCCTACACCACCCAACACCAATATCCAGATAGGCAAGCCTGATTTCTGGGCCACCATGCCACCGGACTGCACAATACTCACTACTGCAGCCATGGGGCCAATGCCATTGGCAACATCATTGGAGCCATGTGCAAAGGCCATGGCACAAGCCGTGAATATCATCATTGGGGTGAAAACCTTTTCCACACTGGCAAAATGAAAGTCACGATCTGCTGCAGGATCCATTGTCACTTTATTGATCAGCACCCAACCAACAGCTGCAACACCCAACCCGATAATCACGGCCAAAACAAAACTCATGCCCACAGACAGATCTATATTGAGATGCTTCAGACCTTTGAATATGGTCACCAGTGAGATAATAAAACCAACCATAAAGACATAGACCGGCCCCCATTTCTTGGCATTTTGAAAGGGATTATCCGTGTTAAGAATCAGCCTTCGAATACTGATCATCAATAAAAAAGCGATGGTTCCGCCCAATAGAGGTGAGACAGCCCAGCTGGCAACAATCTGCCCGATCTTGCCCCAATTAACGGCATCCACACCAATCCCGGCAACCGCAAAACCAACGACAGCACCCACAATGGAGTGCGTAGTGGAAACCGGCCAACCTTTATGTGAAGCAATCATTAACCAGACCGCGGCAGCCAATAGTGCTGCCAGCATGCCAAATACCAGTATCTCTGGTGTATCTACAATAGAGCCGGGATCAATAATCCCCTTACGTATGGTTTTGGTGACATGCCCTCCTGCCAGAAAGGCACCTGCAAACTCAAATATGGCAGCAATAATAATGGCCTGTTTGACCGTGATGGCGCCTGACCCGACTGAGGTACCCATGGCATTTGCCACATCATTGGCGCCAATGCCCCAGGTCATATAAAGGCCAAAAATCATGGCCAATATAATTAAGATCGTCCCATATTCAGCTAGGATTTCCACAACTCTTCCCCAAAATAAAAATTAGCGCGCAATGAGCAGGCGCAGGCGATTACCAACCTTTTCAGCATAATCAGCCAGATCCCCCGTCCACTCAATCAGGCGGTACCACATCATTACCGAGACCGGGCTAATCTCATCCTCATGCTGAAACAGTATCCGGGTCAGTTGCAGTTCAAGCTCATCGGCTTCATCCTCAATCCGCCCCAGCTCATCCACCATGGCCTCAACCTGTGTGGCTTCACGACCTCTAAATCCCATCTCCAAAAGCTCATCCAGCTCCTCAATCACCTTGGCTGACTGTTCACATGCATCAACACAGCGATGCGTCAGCGTCATCAAGGGTTTCTGCAGTGGCTCGGGAACCTTCATCGGGCGCTCTACCAACAGCCAGGCTATATCCTGAGCAGTATCTGCAATGGAGTCCTGCATCTGCAGTACCTCTAGCAGATCACGGCGATTCACCGGCATAAACAGGCTTCTGGGCAGGTGGGCCCGCAGCCTGTTCTTGATATGGTCTGCCTGATCCTCAGCTTCATAGATCTTCTCTTTGATTGCCTCAACCTCATCCTGATTGCCTGCAATCAATGCCTGAAAAAGAGGATCCACCAGGCGTGCGCACTCAACCGCACAACGCATATGCTCCTGCATAGCCTTAAAAGGTGACCGTTTAAACAGTGCAGCGAGCGGATTGGTAGTCGCCATATTTTCTACTCCATCACTCTATTGGAATTTGTCCAAAAACCTGCAGCATTGTATCAAGAAACATCAAATCCCTTCACTTTATATCAGGTTGGCCGTACAGTGTGTTTAATCTGGATTAAGTGCAATCAAAACATAGAAAGCCATGGCAAAGACACACATCATAGACTTGGCAACGGGTAGGCAGACCCCCTTCCTAAGGGGTATTCTTACTCGTTCACTGCAAGCAGCAGGACTACCTTTTGAGGAGGCCTTTAATACCGCATCATCCATCCGCCAGCTGTTGGATGATAAAACCGAAATCTCTACCAGCGACCTGCGAGAACTCGTAGCCCAGAAGCTGAAAGCATCATACGGGGAGGCTGTGGCACAACGCTACCAGACCCCATCCCACACCCCGGCCACCATACTGGTGGAACGCTCCAACATGCAGAGCATTCCTTTCTCCAGGGGAGAATTGAGGCGCAGCCTTGAGTGCTGCGGCCTGACTGAGGAAGGCGCCATGGTGATTGTAGCCAGGATCTATGACCATCTCGTCAGCATTGGTACAGAACGTATCAGCTCGCGTGAACTGGGGCTCCTGACCCACCGCCATCTTAGAAGGGAACTCGGTGCCGATGCAGCAAAGCGTTATCTGGTCTGGACCGATTACCGCCACGGTAATCGTCCTCTTCTGATTCTGATCGGCGGCACACCAGGCTGCGGCAAAAGCACCATGGCAACAGAGCTGGCCACCCGGCTTGATATTGTGCGCACCCAGTCTACCGACATGCTGCGCGAAGTGATGCGCATGATGTTACCCAGCAGACTGCTCCCCATCCTGCACACCTCATCATTTGACGCCTGGAAGGCGCTGCCCTCTCCTGCCGAATCCCTTACTGACCGCGACAGTCTGCTGACAGACGGCTATCTCACGCAGGTAGAGCTCCTGTCTGTTGCAGGTGAAGCAGTATTGCAACGTGCGCTCAAAGAGCGGGTTTCACTGATACTGGAAGGGGTACACATGCACCCCTCTTTTCTTGACAGCATCCCAGAGGAGGAGGACGCCATCGTCGTCCCCATCATGCTGTGCGTTGCAGACCCGGATCTTTTGCGACAACGCTTTACCGGGCGGGGTCAGCAAGCCCCCAACCGTCGAGCCAAACGTTATCTTGATAATTTTGATGCCATCTGGCGACTACAAACCTTTCTGATCACAGCCGCTGAACAGGCCGGCTTTAATATCATCACCAATGACAATAGAGATGACGCCATCAGGGCCGTTATGGGTGCAGTGATCAGCGCCCTCTCCAAAGATTTTTCCGGCACACCTGAAGAGGTGTTAGTATGAAACTGCGCTACAAAGGGTTGATTATCATCCTTGATGGCCTGGGCGACCGGCCTTGTGTGCAATTAAAGGGAGCCACACCTCTGGAAGCAGCTAACACTCCACATTTAGACAAACTGACCACTGAAGGACTTTGTGGACTGGTAGACCCACTGGCACCCGGCATCCCGGTCTCTACTCATACCGGCACAGGCATACTGCTTGGCCTGACACCTGCAGATGCCGCCAGGCTACCGCGTGGCCCCGTTGAAGCTGCCGGCATCGGGCTATCCATGGCATCAGGCGATATCGCTGTCCGCTGTAATTTTGCCACACTAACGAGCCATAACAACCGACTAACCGTCACAGACCGCCGCGCCGGACGCATTAGCGAAGGCACCGATCAACTGGCCAGGGTGCTGCAAAACATACCTGTTGGAGAGGGTATTACAGCCACCTTCAAACCCACCACACAACATCGTGCCGTATTAAGATTAACCGGAGAGGGGCTATCAGCAGCCATCACCGACACGGATCCTGACGACAGCTGCAAGCTGGGGAAAACACTGCAAAGCAGACCCTGTAATCCAACCGACAGCGCTGCCGTTCGAACCGCAAACGCAATCAACTGTTTCATTGCCGGGGCGCACCAGCGTTTGGAGAACCACCCAGTTAATCAGCAACGCAAACAGCAGGGGCTGCTGCCCGCCAATGGCATCATTACCCGTGGCGCAGGAATGCTCCATAAAAGTCGCAACATCATCAATCATCTACAACTTAAAGCTGCATTGATAGCTGGAGAGAACAGCGTTTGTGGCCTAGGTAAACTGTTTGGATATACAGTTATCAACAACCCTGGATTTACTGCACTTGCCAACACTGACCTGACAGCAAAGATCACTGCCACTCAGGCTGCCCTTAAAAATCATGATGTAGTCTTTCTGCATATCAAAGCACCCGACATCTGCGCACATGATCTAATGCCCAGCGAAAAACGCGACATCCTTGAGCGCCTTGATAAAGCACTGTCACCGCTCCTATCCAACAATCTTGTGATTGGCGTCTCCGGCGATCACTCAACCAACTCCACCCATGGCAATCACTGTGCCGACCCCGTTCCCACACTGCTTTGCTACCCGGAAACACGTCGGGATAGCTGCACCGCTTTTGGAGAGATCAATTGCATACATGGCGGACTGGGCCGCATAACAGCTACGGGCTTTTTAATGTCAGCACTGGATGCAATGGGTGCCATGCACAACTATCGCCTGGAAGACCTGAATTTTTTTACAGCCGACTGAAGGAAAGAAAACAGGGGCAAGATTATTTAATTTTAACTTCAGCGATAAACTGACCCAGTTGCCTGTCTTCTTTTAAAATATGCTGAAGCAGCCATGTTGACAGGTAACCGATAATCTCATCTCCTTCGAGCATACCCAGAAGATAAAGACCAATCTGCCCATGCAGCTTCTCAAGCAGGTTTTGATGGGATTCACAATGCTCTTTCAGGTTGGGGTAACCCAGTTTATACATGAGATTTTCTTCAGCGGTGAAGTGTTGCCGGGTATAGCCACTCAGTTCATCGATAAGCTTTGCCTGGTAATCTTTATCCTGCCCCGCCAACTCAATAGAGAGTCGGTTTATAAGATCAATAAAATAACGATGCTGGAGGTCAATATTTTCAACCCCGACACTTAATTTTTGATCCCACTCAAGCATAGGACAGGCTCACTTCTCAACTACTTTGCTGCTTTGACTTTATTCTCCACGCACTTGGATTTAGTGGTATGGCAACCACAACCTTTTGTCTCAAATTTTGGTTTTGCAGGATCCTGTCTGTTTAGCCACATCTGAAAGACAATCCACAGGGCACAGAGTGCAACCAGGCCAAAGAGGGCGATAAAGTGATTAAGCATAATGGTCAACTTGCACTAAACAGACCCGCAAAGCCCATAAACGCCATGGAGAGAATACCTGAAACAATAAGGTTGAAGGCAATACCTTTGACCATTGTTGGTACATCCGACATCTCAGTCTCATCCCTCAGCCCAGCCATCAATACAATTGCCAATGTAAAACCAGCGCCCGCACCTAAAGCATAGACCAATCCTTGCCACAACCCATAACCTCTATTGGTGGCAAAGATGGCAAGACCCAGGATGGCGCAGTTGGTGGTAATCAATGGCAGAAAGATACCCAACGCACGAAACAGTGCAGGGCTAAGTTTCTTGATCGCCATCTCAATCAGCTGCACCACACAAGCAATCACCACAATAAAGCTGATCAGACGCAGATAAGGCGCATAGATCAAAACATAGGTATTCAGAATCCATGCGCACAGGGCGGTGACAACCATAACAAACGTGGTTGCCAGACCCAGGCGGAATGAGGTGTCCAGTTTGCTGGAGACCCCCAGAAAAGGACACAGACCAAGGAAGTACGCCAGTACGAAGTTGTTGATCAGCAGGGTGCTGATAAAAATCCAGCCCAAGTCACCCATTAGATGTCACTCCCTTCAATCGCTGCGGCCCGCTCATCAAGTCTCTTCTTCTTCTCTTCAAACCAGTTGAAAAAGAGCAGCATGAAGCCAAGGGTAATAAAACCACCGGGTGGTAAAATCATGATAACCCAGGGTTCAAAATTATCGCCGAACAGCGGGACACCAAACAGTTTCCCTTCACCCAGGATCTCTCGGATGGCACCCAGCGATACCAGCGCAATCAGAAATCCAGCAGCCATGCCCAATGCATCAATCAGCGCCATTCGGATGGTATTTCTTGAGGCGAATGCCTCCTGGCGACCCAGGATCAGACACTTCGCGACGATCAGCGGGATAAAGGCACCCAGCTCTTTATGTATCGCCGGCACCAGTGCAAGCAGCGAGTAGTCAACTACGGTCACGAAGGTGGCGATGATGATGATGAAGCAGGAGATGCGCACCTGTTTGGGAATCAGATTCTTCAGCAGCGAGACCAGAAAGCTGGAACCCACCAGAACAAAACAGGTCGCCAGCCCCATGGCAACACCGTTGATTGCAGAGTTGGTCACCGCCAGCATGGGACACATCCCCAATACCTGAACAAAGACCGGGTTCTCACGCCAGATGCCTTTGATAAATTCGTCGTATGCTTGTTTCTCAGATTTAGCCATGATGATCTCGTTTAAGGTCGCCAGGAAGCCCGCCGGTCATCGGCCGGGCTACTTTTCCGCATCTACCGCTTTAGGGGCAGCAGTTGCCACCTTATCCAGCAGCGGCTCAGCGCCGGGTTCCGGCAGTTTGGACAACCAGCGCCCATTACCTTCATTGATAATCCGTACCACCGCCTTGGATGAGATGGTTGCACCGGTGATGGCATCAATCTCATTCGGTTTGGACTTCTTCCCTTTTTTTACCGCGACGATCTTTGGATCGACACTCAGATGGTCAAAGTTTGCCACAAAGTCGGCATCTTTATAGATCTTGTCTCCCAGACCCGGGGTCTCTCGGCTATCCAGAATCCACATGCCGACAATCAGTCGCTCAGCAGGTTGGTAGCCATAGAGCACACTCACCGTATCCTGAAATCCCGGGCCGGCACTGGGGATGGCATAGCCCACAAATTTGCCCGCCGCATCATAACCGCCATAGATAGGTTCTTCGCCTTTCTCTTCCGTATGGGCAACAACCAGTTTTCTATCCTTGATCACCAGCCTTTGCATCCGCTTCACACCGGGCAGCACGCGAAATACCGCTTCACGCAACTCCCGGGCCTTGTTCTCTTTAATGGTATCGAAGGTCGCCAGGTAGACAGCAATAATGATAACGCCAGAGATCAGACCCGCAACCGCCAGCGTCCCGACCAGACGGTTGCTACTTGGTTCAGCAGCCGCTTGTTGTTGTTCACTCATTTCGTATCCAGCCCCCGCCCAAATACCCTCGGCTGGGTATAGCGATCAATCAAGGGCGTTGTCGCGTTCATCAACAAAATGGCGTACATCATCCCTTCCGGGAAGCCGCCAAAGACGCGGATCAACACCACCAGGAGTCCAATGCCAACCGCAAAGATCCAGGTGCCCCTTGGCGTCAGCGGAGAGGTAACAGGATCTGTCGCCATAAAGATCGCGCCCAACATCATGCCGCCAGAGAGCGCGGTAAAGATAGGTCCTGGATATTTGCCAGAGTCCATCATGAAAAGCACTAATGAGAAGGCCATCGCGGTGGCCAGGATACCGACCGGAATACGCCAATCCAGATCACGCCGCCACCAGAGATAGAGACCACCCAGGATCAACAGCAGACCACTGGTCTCGCCCAGTGAACCGGAGGTGTTACCAAACAGGAGATCAATAAAGCCGGTACTGGTGTGCTCGAACTTCATCAAACCCAATGGCGAGGCCTGGGTGACGGTATCCACCACCCCATGCATCAGCGGCATGGCAAATACCGATGCGGGGATAGTGAAAAAATCACCCGGTGACGTCCAGGTCGTCATCGCAATAGGGAAGGTTGCCAGCAGAAAGGCGCGCCCCACCAGCGCTGGGTTGAACAGATTGCCACCCATGCCACCCCAGATGGTTTTGCCCATGCCAATGGCCACTGCACCGCCAATAAAGGCCATCCACAAAGGCAGCGCCGGAGGCAACGTCAGCCCCAGCAACCAGCCCGTCAGGATGGCACTGCCATCACCGAGAAAATAACGCCGCTTCTCCTCCGGTGAGAAACACCATTCGGTCAATACGGCGGCGGCGATGCAGGTCAAAAGCACCAGCAATGCGCCCATCCCAAAGAACCAGACGCCTGCCAGGGTAGCTGGGGCAAGCGCATACCAGACATCACGCATCACCACCGGCGTGGTCATCTGCTGCCGCAGTTGTGGCCCGGGTTGAATTAGAAGTTTTGGATCCCTCTGTGTCACTTAACCTTCCCCTTCATGGATCGCAGATGATCTTTAGCGGTGCGAATATGCTGCACAATCGGAATACCGGAAGGACATGAGTAGGTGCAACAGCCACACTCTACACAATCCATAACGTTATAGGTTTCAGCCATCTCTTCATACATGCGTGACTTTGCCAGACGCGCAAAACGAGCTGGATTAAGAAAGTAGGGACAGGCCTCAACACAGCGACCACAACGGATGCAGTTATACTCCTGTGGACGCCCGGTCTCATGTTCGGTCAACGCCAACACACCCGAACTGCCTTTGAGCATCGGCGCATCCAGGTCGGCTATTGAGGCACCCATCATCGGGCCGCCCAACACAACCTGGCGTGTCTCCTCCGTAAGTCCACCGGCATAATCCAGCACCTCACGGATCGGCGTTCCGAGCGGCACAATCAGATTGGCAGGGTAGGAGACACCTGGCCCCGAAACGGTAACAACACGCTCAATCAATGGCTTGCCGGTCTGAAAATAGTCAGCGATAGCAATGATGGTGCCCACATTATTGACCGCCACCTCGACATCACGCGGCAGCTTGCCTGCTGGCACCTCAATATCGAATACGGATTTGATCAGCATCTTCTCCGCACCCTGAGGGTATTTAACCTCAAGCGGCATTACGCGGGCAGGCTGCCCGGGCTTGATCGCATCCTGCAGCGCTTTGATGGCATCGGGCTTGTTTCTCTCGACACCGATGACGATCTCTTCCGCACCCAGCTTTTGGCGCACAATCTCAGCGCCATAGAGCAGCGCATCGGTCTGTTCCACCATCTGACGATGGTCATTGGTCAGATAGGGTTCGCACTCAGCACCATTGATCAGCAGATAACGGATCTTCTGACCATCAGGAATGGCGTACTTCACATGACACGGAAACGCGGCACCACCCATGCCCACGATGCCCGCCTTCTGCACCTCATTGATGAAATCCTCGATGGAAAGGCTCTCCCAGTCGATAGGATTGACATCCATCTGCTGGGTATCATATTGATCCGCCTCAATCACAATGGCTTCACGGAAGGTGCCATCAGCATAGCGTTCGGGGCCAATATCCGTGACACGCCCGGTAACCGGACTATGCAGCGCCACAGAGACAAAACCACCCGGTTCTGCAACCATCTGGCCGCGCTTTACAGTATCGCCTGCCTGCACAATCGCTTTGGCAGGCGCGCCAATGTGCTGGCCCAGCGGTATCACAAAACGCTTACCAAAAGGCAGGCGCTGGATTGCGAGGTGCTCGGTCTGCTCTTTATGATGACGAGGATGCACCCCATGATCAAAGCTGTTACTTAATCGCCGAAATAGATTCATATTAAAACGGTTGTCAGTTACCACACTGCAGGGTGAGCATTTATACCCAAACAACGGGCATAGATGCTCACCCTACGGATCGCTATTAGCCATTCATCAGCTTAGCCATATGTTCACCCATATCTGCTGGTGAACGGGAGACCGTCACGCCAGCAGCTTCAAGCGCGGCGATCTTATCGGTAGCTGTACCTTTACCACCAGAGATGATGGCACCCGCGTGACCCATACGACGCCCTGGAGGCGCGGTCAGGCCTGCAATGTAGGAGACAACTGGCTTGGTGACATTGGCCTTGATGAACTCAGCGGCCTCTTCCTCTTTGCTGCCGCCGATCTCACCCACCATGATGATGCCTTCAGTCTGCTCATCTTCCTGGAACAGCTTAAGGCAGTCGATAAAGTTCATGCCATGAATTGGATCACCACCAATACCCACACAGGTGGACTGGCCCAGGCCTGTCAGAGAGGTCTGACGCACAGCTTCATAAGTCAGTGTACCGGAGCGTGAAACAACGCCGATCTTACCCGGCTGATGGATAGCGCCCGGCATGATGCCGATCTTGCACTCACCCGGGGTGATAACACCTGGGCAGTTGGGACCAATCAGGTAGGGTTTGTTGTGGCCACGCAGAGCGGCCTTCACCTTCAGCATATCAACAACCGGAATACCCTCGGTGATGCAGACAATCACTTTAACGCCTGCATCAGCAGCTTCCAGAATGGCATCTGCAGCAAAGGCTGGCGGCACATAGATCATGCTGGCATCAGCACCCGTTGCATCAACGGCATCGGCCACGGTGTTAAACACAGGGCGATCCAGGTGGGATTGACCGCCTTTACCTGGGGTTACACCACCAATGATGTTGGTGCCATATTCGATAGCCTGCTCGGCGTGGAAGGTGCCCTGCTTTCCAGTAAAACCCTGGACGACAACCTTGGTGTCTTTATTGATCAAAATACTCATTTTAAGATTCCTGTATTAGCATTCAGCTAAAGTCGCGATTGGATGACTAAAAACTCTTAACAATCATCCAACCATTATCTTCTTTCACCATCCGTATACTGGCCTTTCGCTTCTGGCGCTTGGCGGGGGGATAGGTTATATCCATCTCCACCCTGCAACGATACTCCTGTTTGCCGTCCACTTCGCTCAGCTTGCAGTTGAGCTTATTGATGGCATGGATCGTTGTCGCAACCTCCGCACCCGCTGCCTCACCCAACATGGTTTGCGCCAGTTCATTGGCCCTATCCATCTCGGATTGAAGCGCCTTTTTCAGATCAGCTTCTGTTGGCTCTTTTGAACATCCTGTCAGAGCCGCTCCCAGTAATACAATGGTGATGCCGGTAGATAGAGTCTTTACTTTAGCCCCTGCATTCATAACCGACATCGATAATACGCAACCGTTGGTTAGGCAATAGAGGCGACAACTTTCTTGGCCGCATCAGTCAACCCTTCAGCAGAGATCAGGTTCAAACCACTCTGATCCAGCAACTCCCGGCCCTTTGGCTCATTGGTGCCCTCCAGTCTCACAACGACGGGGATTGAAATGCCAACCTCTTTAACCGCAGCGATGATACCTTCAGCAATCAGATCGCAGCGTACGATACCACCAAAGATATTCACCAGAATGGCCTCAACCTTTGAATCACTCAGGATCAGTTTGAAGGCAGCCGCTACACGCTCAGCAGTGGTGCCACCGCCAACATCCAGGAAGTTGGCTGGATCGCCACCGTGCAGCTTGATCAGATCCATGGTGGCCATGGCCAGACCAGCACCGTTTACCATGCAACCGATATTGCCATCCAGGGTGATGTAGTTGAGATCATGTTTCTGCGCCTCACACTCCTGCGCATCTTCCTGAGAGGTATCACGCATCTCCAACAGATCCGGGCGACGGTAGAGGGCGTTGTCATCAATATTGATCTTGCCATCCAGCGCCAGCAGGTCGCCATCACCGGTCACGATCAGCGGGTTGATCTCAACCAGGCTCATATCCTTTTCATCAAACAACCTATAGAGACCAAGCATAATCTTGGTCAGCGCACCGACCTGCTTGCCTTCCAGCCCCATGCGAAACGCGGCTTGACGACACTGGTATGGCTGTAGGCCTGCGGCTGGATCAGCGGAAACGGTTACGATCTTTTCAGGCGTCTTCTCTGCAACCTCTTCAATATCCATACCGCCAGATGCAGAGGCCATAAAGACAACTCGCTCTGTCGCACGATCGACCACGGCACTCAAATAGAGTTCGCGATCGATATCCAGCGTCTGCTCAATCAGCACCTGGCTGATTGGCAGCTCATTCCCATGGGTCTGGAAGGTAGCCAGGCTGCTTCCCAACATGCGGTCAGTCTCTGACTTCAGCTCATCCAGGCTCTTGACCAGTTTTACACCGCCAGCCTTACCGCGACCACCGGCATGTATCTGAGCCTTAACCACCCAAGCATCACCACCGATGGCGTTAGCTGCAGATTCAGCATCATTCACTGAGTCGATCATCTGTCCCACAGGGATGGGAATCCCATATTCTGCGAACAGACCCTTAGCTTGATATTCATGTAAGTTCATAGGCTTTCACTCAAGTTGTCGGTAAATCAATTGTAGGGTGGGTACATTTTGCACCCAAAATATGATCGGCCCCTATTTGTATCCTGCCAGTTTCAGCAACTGTTCGCGCACGCGGGCGGACGCCTCCAGCTGTGCGCTACTCTGCTGTGCGCTGCTCTGCTGCTGGTACTCACTCTTCAATGCCACCAATACGGTTTCATGCTCTTTTGCCAAACGCTCTTCTGCGGCCTGTGTAATGGCTGCGGCAAATGGCGTCTCGATACCTGCCAGCTCCTGCAGGGTGCGCCAGGTTTGGGCGCGCTCAGCAATCTCAGCTGCCAGTTCACTGTCGACCCGGATACGCTGACCCTCTTCACCATCATTCGACACCATGATAAATGGCGTCTTGCCCTGACGCGCTTCACTCTCCAGCCCCAACCAGGCATCCAGTGCTGTTGGCGCAGGATCTTCATTGGTGATTGGAGCAAAACGGCCGGCAAAACGGCGCTCACTCAAGGCCCACTGTGCAGGGGTAAATGGTGTGCCATTCTCATTAGCGAGCCAAGGCATCTCCAGCTCTGGGTTGCCTTCCAAGGTAATACGTGAGCCAAACACGCCTTCAGCAGTTGGGTTGTAACGGAACAGCGGGAAGGCTCGGCTGTTCAATGCAAGTTCAGCCTGTTGCAGGGTCTGGTTTACAGAGAAACCATGCCGTTCCGGACTGGGCACGTGCACATGAATCAGCGCAGGCCCTCTGTATTTGAGCGCCTCGCGCACACTTTGGCGAAAATGTCCTGATGCAGCGACGGAGGTCTGAGCCACATAGGCAACACGTTGCGCCATGGCCATCAGCCCCAGATCAGCCTTTGGATCACGTGCCGATGCCAGAGCCGCATCAGCCAGATCACCACCATCCAGGCCAAGCCCCAGATCGGCAAGCACTAACACCTTAACCGGCAGTTTGGATTTCAACAGCCAGGCAACCTGAGAGAAACCTCGGCCAGCCAGGGCCTCATCATTACCAACCAATAACAGCGGTGGGCAGAGCGCACGTTCCTGATCGTCCAGATCCTGCCAACTCAGGCCATCCAGTTCAGCACGCAACTGTTGAATGCCTGTTGGCTGATCCAGCTCCAGTTTTGCACTGCGAAGCAGGCGGTGCGCATTTGTCGACTCACGCAATTGGCCTTCCAACAGTCCGGCTGCCATCTGTGCCGTATCACCTGTAGTGTCCACAGCTACTGGAACCTGGAACGAATTATTTGGGAAAGCACCGGCCCAGGCCGCAACAGTTCCTGGCGCAATAGCCAGACCAAAGCGGGAGCGCCCCAGCCCGGTCTCACCTTCAGTCAGTCGCCAATGAAGTTTGGTCAACGCCTTGGCCAGATCCACCAGCCGGCGCAGGTGCAGGGCATTAACATTGCCCTCTTCTACTGATGTTTCAATATGGCTTGTCAGCTCACCAACATCAACCATCCCGCCCTTGAGCTGATCCAGACCGGCAGTCAAGGCATCAAGATTAGTCACCGGCAGGGCTGAAGCCATCTCTTCGCGGATCTGGTCTTTGAGTCGTTGCATGGTCTCTGCAACATCCTTTGTAAAATTGTGCAGCAGAGGCTGCTGTTGATATTCAGTTGCCGCCAGCGCCATGCGGACAGCGACCTTCTCACCTGATCCTGACTCGGCGCCATCGCCACCCGTTACTGCCATAGCACAGAAGCGTGACAGCATTACAGCAGCCATTTGGCCAATCTCTGGATTATCACTGACCTTTTCAATGATCTCTGAAGGGGTATCAGGGGTGGCGCCCCAGATATCCCATATCTCACGTGCCTGTTGCAGACGCGCTTCATCCTGCTTCTCTGCCTTCATGGCACCCGGCTCACAAACCGAGACACAGATACCGCAGTTCTTACAGGCATTTGGATTTATCGCCAGCGCCAGCAGCGTGCCGCTATCCTTTTTCTCTGCTTCACGATCAGCAAAGAAAGGAGCAGTAACCGCTACAGGGAGTGAACCAATCCTGGCGTTGACTGCCTTGAAGGCATCATCCATCGCCTGCTTGCGATCCTCAGGCAATGGCATCTTCTCTGACAGCCAGGAATAGCCCTCTTCCAGCAATGAACTTACTGAACCACTTTTGGCTTTGCCCGTACGAACCTGGCTGCAGATACGTCCAGCGATCTTTGAACCAGATGGGCGCAGGGTATCGCCACCGGCAATCTTGATGCCGGCATCAATCAGCGCACCAGGGGCAACCGCGACCGCACCGATTGCACCGTCAGGGCAGCTGCTCCAGCATTTGCCACAGCCTGAGCAATCCGTAGGATCAAATGCAGGCAGCATGCGGCGGGTGTCGCTCAGGTCACGGAAGGTCGAGGTCAGCGGTGGTACAGTGCCTGCCGTAATGTAAGGGTCTGCACTCTGTGACTCTGCCTCACCATTGCGGTAGAGGATACCGACCTGATCCCAGAATCGGGGCAGGCTATCATGACACTCATGTTTGCTTTTGAGCTGACGCACAGCGATGGGAGTTGAATCCGCTTTTGCTGTCGACCGGGTCGGCTCACTCAATTTGGCATAATCAATCTTTCGAACGGCCGCCATACCTGTCTGAAACGATGCCAGCAGTGGACTGCTGACTTCACTAGAGAGGCTATTCAGCGCTTCTTCACGGGCAGGGATAAGACGGCGCGCCTTTACATCGACCGCTTCGGCATCCAGCAGGGCCTTAAAGAGTGCACCCAGTAGATGTTCACGGGTCAGATCAGCCGCCGGGACGCCTGGCACCTTGGCATCTTTGCCACGCGGCATAACGGCATAGAGGGTTAGATTCTTTTGCTTAATGGCCGCACGTGTATCCGCTGAGAGGCCCTGCCACACAGCCTTGTCGGTACCAGACACCAGCACCATCAGCGCGCCACCATCACGCAGATGGGTGTGCGGCTTGAACAGTGGATTAGGACGCTTGGCCGCCAGAATAGAGAAATCAACCGTGACATCGTCACCTGTGTCCTGTAGCCCACCGCCTGCATGCGTTACAAGGTCGGTACAGTACGCGCCCCAGCGTTCCCAGCTCTGGCCAGTCCGGCTGCGAAGCTCACCGCCAACCAGGAGATGCAGATAGCTTCCTGCCTCATCGGTGAGTCCCTCGCCACCTTGGCCGGTCATACGGTGCACTGCAATGGTCAGTGCATTTTCAGGGCGCAGATCCGGCGCGGCTGTTTTTGCCCGCAGACCCTGTTTGGCAATTTCGGGGTAGGCACGGCTTAGATTGTCCAGCAGAACCTGGCGCTTTGGATAACGGGTTGATCTCTGTGCAAGATCGACTCCCAGGTAATGGCGTGAGCCGTTGAGTCGGTCCACATCCTTACATAGAGCGATAAGATCAGCGGCCCTTACAGGCTGGCCACCAATACCGTAGATGGCAGTACGAAGACGAGGTCTTGCCTTTTCGTCCATCACAGGGATGCCGGGGTGAGTCTGATCGCCATAGCGACTATTCTCTTGGGCTTGATCAAAGGCTGCTCGTATTTCACGTGTCAGCGGGGCATCACTTGCCAGTGGGGTTTCGACACGTTCCAGAACGACAACATTCGCACGGCCACGCAGCAGACGAACGATCTCAGCTGAAGGAAATGGGCGTACGGCATGTATGCCGACCACGCCTACCCGCTGCTCTGTCTCTGCCAGGATATGTGCCGCAACGGCCTTTGCTGTTTCAATAGCTGAACCCTGTGCTACCAGCACCAGTTTGGCATTATCTGCTGAGTAGTGAGGCCACTCTGCCGCATCTGTGCCCAGCCCATAACTTGATACAGTGGCATAGTCTCTGCCAGTCTGTTGTGCAAAATCAGCAATGGCTTCTTGCAGAATAGCGCCAACATGCTGTTCAAAAAAGGCGGTTTGTCCAATCGCGCCCAGGGGATAGACCTCTACACCCTGTAGTGCACCGTGCATGACAGGGTTATCCAGATCATGCCAGTTTGGCACCTGGCGGCGAGTCTCACCAAACAACATCTTTTGCGCATCGGTCGGGCTCTGGATATTCGTATCCGCTGCGCCAATGAAACGCTCTGCCAGCTCCTGCGATGCCAGTCTGACATTTTGCAGCGAACGGGCCGTCTGCTCACCATCCATCGCCACCACACCTGGCACTAACGCACGCTCAGCGACGCGACGGGCAATCAGTGTGAAATCCACAGCTTCTTGCACGGTGGATGCAACCAGCGTAAAGACGCCTGTATCTGCACACAGGTGAATGGCCTCATGGCCTGTACCCAGCGCCGGGCCTTGGCCTGAGAGAGCGCTATTCTCTAAATGTACAACCAGTGGAAGATGACGATTGGCGGCCGTTCGCAGCAGATCCTGAACAGCGCAGAGATCCTGCCCGGAAACAAAGGCGGTTGCCCGTCCTCCAGACATGGAAAGCCCCATCGCAGCAGCCAGTGTGCCACGCGGCCCATCGGTCTCGCAGGAAGTGACCAATCCGCCAAAGGCATCGGTATCACGCTGCTCCTGTTCGGATCGCCACGCCTGGGTGGCCCCATCTCCGGGGAATGTGCTACCCAGTGCGGCAGCCCCAGAGATACCCGCTTCAGTTACAGCAATGGCTGTGTTTCCATCCAGTACTGTCTCTACCCCATCTTCCTTTACAGCATTGTCGGAAGAAACAAATAAACGCCGATACAGGCGGATGGCCATGGTGTTGGTACTAGGCATGTCGTTTCTGGCTCTTATCTTGGCTATTTTCTTCAAACTGGTTACCTTCCAGCCACTTTATTGCACCTGTTGGGCAACGGAAAGTGGCCTTCGGTTTTGCATTGCCGAGATCAAAATGCACGATTGGCAGATTGTTCTCCATAGTGACTACACCAGGCTCTGCATCTGAGGCGCAACGGCCACAGGCATCACAGGCTACGGTGCATAAAGCCACAGCATCATCACCAGCTAAGGGATTATTGCATTGAACATAGAGTTTTTCGTTAAGCGGAAGGATTTCAAACAGATCCCGTGGGCAGGCATCAACACAGTCACCACAGGCAGTGCAGAGGTCAACCTCTACCTTTGGCAGGCCATTGTCATTCATGGTGATCGCGCCGAAGGTGCAGGATATTTCACAATCGGCCAGCCCCAGGCAGCCCCAGGAGCAGCCCTTGCCACCACCAGAGACCATGTGTGCAGCCCGGCAGCCTTCAAACCCCTGGTACTCGGCAATCTGATGCGCTTCTGCCGCACCACCGGCGCAGCGCAGCCGCGCCACACGCTTATTCTGCTCGCCCGCATCCACGCCAAGATATTCCGCAATGCTTTCAAGCGCATCAGGGCTTGCTACGGTGCACAGGCTCGGCTCAACCTCACCCGAGACCAATTTCTCAGAGAAGGCGCGGCAACCTGGCTCACCGCAGGCACCGCAATTGGTGCCAGGCAGCAGTCCCTCCGTATCATCGATGCGTGGATCTTCCTCTACCTTCAGGTATCGATAGGCCACCGCAAGGATAACACCAAAAAACAGTCCCAGACCGAGCATGATGCCCGGTGCAGAAAATAATGTTCCGAGATCAAATGACATTTGAAATCCGCTTCGTTGTCAGGGAATCGGGGAGGAGGCGGGGAGATCCAAACCTGGGTATGGTTCGCCCCTCATCCTGCTCCCGGACGGCATTCCCTAGTTGTATGCTTCTGCTCGCTTAATCAGATCATCCAAATCCGGCTCATCTGAGTTCAGAGGTTTGCCTGGATGGATGCATTTAGCAGGGCAGAACTCAGCCGACTCTACCAATTGGGCAAAGGTTCCAGCAGTAGCATCCGCTATATAGGCCTGCTTGTCATCGTTATAGACGAACATCAGCGGGTTGAGGTTGATACAGTCATTACAGCTGGTGCAGAGTATTGATTCGATCCATGGATCATCAAAGCTCACCTCTTCCTCTTCCGGTTCGGGTGTAGCTTCGGCTTCAGCAGCCGCAACCTCTGTCGGCGCGCTCTCCTCTGCCGGTGCAGCAGCAGGCGCTGCTGTGGCAGCAACCGGAGCACCCGCAGTGGCAGGCAGTGCTGCAGAGAGATCCAGGCCAACCAAGGCATCCGCCAGTCGACCCAGCGCCTCAGCCGCCGTCTCGGTGCGAACCCGTTCCAGCTCTTCAGCCTGCTCTTCTCGCAGTGAATCCATCTCCGCCGCTGCCGCAGCCTGAGCATCGTCACTGGCTCTCTGCGTTGCCAGCTCTACATAGCGGCTGCGTACACCGGCCAACTCCTGAAGGGTACGCCAGTAATTGCGACGGTCGCGACAGGCCATAACCAATGCGCGGGAGATCACAAGACGCTGCATTACATCCTTGCCATCAACAGCCCAAATAAACGGCACGCTGCTGTTGGCCTGCTCTTCCGGCAACGCCAACCACTGCGCAACCGGCACCAGATCATCAGAGCTATTCCCTTCGGGAACCACACCAAAATGATCCTTCAGACTTGGAATCAGCAGGGCATAATCAGCAAAGGTGAAAGAGAGCTCTGAGGTTATCGAGTTGCCATCAGCGTCGATATAGCTGTAGTTGTGGTTCGGCCAATCATGCTCGGCCTGAGGGTTGCTGCTGAAATCCATGCGGGAGGCAAAATCATCACCTGCATCAGGATTGATCAGAAAGAATGGATGGGCACGCCCTTCCAGTGCAGCACTGGCCACAAACCAGGGATCAAGGCTACCGCCTTCAGATGATTTAACGCCTGTACTGACCAAATGCAGGCCTGTACGGGTAGCATCAAGTGCCAGCCCATACTGCTCCAGCAGGTGCTCATAGCGCGCCGCAGAAGATTGCGCAACCACAGCTTGGCGATGGCTGATGCCAAGATAGCCCAACTCAACACGAAAACGCTGAAATGGATCTTCACCCTCACCAGCAGCCGGGTTGTTGTGAGCCTGAACCCGTACCAATATCTGTACCGGGCGACCGGAACTCAGCAACTGTGAAAAGGAGGAGAGACCACTGCCGGCAACATTGTTAGCATTATCAATGGCCACAATGGTCGGTATCAGCAACAGCTCTTCTTGGGAAAATCCTTCCCAGCCAAAATTCTTGAACCAGGCGTCATGAATCGCAGGCTTGTAGGCATCTTTGCTTTCAAGTTTGGCAATACGCAGCGCAGCAAAAACCTTGGCCAGCTTTTCTGCTTCTGCATCGAAGGTAGCCGCAGCAACTGAACAGGGATCAGCATTGCTCACCGATGCAAAATCAGCTGCATCTGCCAACAGGGTTTCGCCCAGCTTATCAGTATGCACTGCACGCACCAGCACGGGATCATTCTGGTAGGCGTCAAGAATTTCCAACGCGCCTTCAATGCGTTTACGGCGCGCTGCAGCCATCGGGGTTGAACCCTGTGAGTGGTTCATCATCTTCGACATGGCCGTGGCGTTGAAAAAGTTGTTTGAAGCACCAATGCTCTGCTTGAGTGCCGTTGATTTTCTTGCGGAGGCTAATTTGCTCTTTTCCACCGCCAACAATGCTTTCAGACTAGCGGCCAGCTGGGAGACTTCCTGACTGAATGCTGCGCGTCGAGGGGCTGATTTACAGCGCGCCACATGAAGCAACAGGTAGATGGCGGCCAAACGCCCATAGCCCAGAAACTGGCTACCTGCCTCAACAGCAGCAACCAGCTGATCCAGATCAGCCTGCAGGCGTTCAACGTGCTCACCCTTCAGATCAAGCTGAGCCTGCAACGCCTTTGCCGCATCAGCCACCAGAGGGGCAGCATCTACTGGCGTCTCCTGACCTTGCAGCTTGCTGCACAGCTCACGCTCAATCCAGGCAAGATTATCTTTAAGGATACGTGCGCTTTCAGTGGCAGGAGCAAATCCTTCTACCGCATCCCCGAGAAAACGAGAAAGCGGTTTTGCCAAAGCATCACCATCAGCTGTCTCTGCTGGAAAGAGGAACAACGGGTAGTCGTACCTAACCTTCGAAACATCCCGAAAGCTGTTCAGTGAGACGGGCAGGAATTCGCTGCTAACCTTGCCGAGTGTGGACTTGGCACCAGGCTCACCCAGATGAAAGTGGCGCAGAGTGCTCATCAGCTCATCAGAGGCATCCGCAGAAGCGGGGAGAAAAGGTACCCCTCCCGCGCTTCGCTCTGGTTCCTGCAGCGGCTGCTTTTTACTAGCTTGTGCTGTCATAATCGTGGAGTCTGCCTGTTGCTATTAGATCGAGAAGGAGTCAAGCGCCTTGTTGATACCGACGAGCTTGTCCTCATCGGACATGCCAAGACCTACGTTGCTCCAATCGTCATACACTGGGGCATCCGGGTTGTGATAGAGCAGGCCACAAGGCACCTTGCCGGTGTCACGCGCTATTGCCATGGCACCATTCCAGTCGGATGGATCATGCACTACCTGATTCGGGTAGATGCGCTCAACCGCTTCATTGGTTGGGATGCCGTTCTCATGCTTCAGCAGCAGGATCTGGGACGGGTCATTCTGCATCTCTTTGTGTACATCCTCTACAAAGACTGGGCAACGCTGGATGATGCGAACAAAGCTGGTGCCGCGGTGGGCATGCGCTTTTTTGATCGTTTCATAGACCAGCAGCGGGTTCCAGTCCACAACCTGAGCCACGAAAGATACATTGGATACACCCAAGGTAACGGTCAGTGGATTCAGTGGCGGCAGGAAGGCACCGGTTGGGTGCGTATTGGTTTTGAGACCCTGCGGGCTGGTTGGTGAACTCTGCTTTTTGGTCAGACCATAAACGGCATTATCAAACACCAGTACGGTCAGATTCATGTTGTAGCGTAGCGCGTGTACCCAGTGGCAGCCGCCAATGGAGAAACAGTCGCCATCTCCAGTGGAGACCCAGACATCCAGATCCGGGCGACGCGCCTTTACGCCAGAGGCAAAAGGAAGCGCCCGGCCATGCAGGCCGTGGAAGCCGTAGGTGCTCATGTAGTGTGGCAGGCGGCTGGAGCAGCCGATGCCGGATACAGAGACAATCTTCTCCGGTGGCAGCTGCGCCTCGCGGCACACCTTATGCACCGCGGTCAGTACGCCATGATCACCACAACCGGTACACCAGCGTGGCTTGGCGCCTTCATAATCTTCAATCGTAAAATAGCGGTCTTGAACGTCAAGTGACCAATCTGCTTTAAGTCCGAACATCGACGTAATCTCCTAATTCAGTTTCTCAAGGCGACCAAGAACGGCCTTACAAATCACACCCGGCTGCAACGGCGCACCCTGGACAATAGACCAGCAATCAATATCCATCACCAGCTGAGCACGCAGGATATTAGCCAATTGGGCATAACGTCGAGTTGCATCATTGATGAGCGGCATATCGGGTTCGTCGCTGTAGTTCAGCTCAACGGTCATGACATGCTTGAACTTGGAGAAGATCTCTTTCAAATCCTTCTCAAAGGGATGCAGGAAGCGCAGATGAACATTGGAGACCTTGTGGCCATCCGCACGCATGCGATCCACAGCCTCCTGAACAGCGCCCATGGTGGAACCCCAGGTCACGACAAGCATGTCGCCCTCTTTGTCACCATAGATTTCGGGCCTCTGCAGGGTAGCGGCCACGGCAGCCATCTTGCGGCTGCGCATGTTGCAACCGGTCTGGTTGGACATGGAGTCATAAGCTACTTTACTGCGTTTGGTGTGAGCCAAACCGGTCAGGACATACTCACCACCCGGCTGACCAGGGATTGGACGTGGTGAGAGACCTGTCTCTTCATCCCAGTCATAGGCGGGTACATTTTTGTCCCACTCGGACTGATCAATCGGTGCAGCGAGCCATTCGGCCTGCGGCTCTGGACGGTCATAAGGCTGTACGCCGGTAGCCAGGTTGGCATCGGTCAGGATGATGACCGGGGTACGGAAGGCTTCGGCCAGCTTGCGGGCTGTAACAACAAAGTGGAAACACTCAGAGATGGTGGCAGGTGCCATGATGATCTTGGGCGCATCGCCGGTCATGCTATAGAGTGCAGAGAGCAGATCGCCCTGTTCAACCTTGGTCGGCAGGCCGGTTGAAGGGCCACCACGCTGGACATTGACGACAACCAGCGGGATCTCGCACATCACAGCCAAACCCAGAACCTCGGTCTTAAGCGCCATGCCCGGACCCGAAGTAACAGTAACGGCGGTCTTGCCTGAGAAGGAAGAGCCTACCGCATAAGCAGCCGCTGCGATCTCATCTTCCGCCTGATGCATATAACCACCTGTCAGATGAAAGGTATCAGCCAGATAGTGGGAGACAGAGGTTGCCGGGGTGATGGGGTACATTGCCAGCAGATCCATGCCTGAAGCCAAAACACCCAGGCCGATAGCCGTGTTGCCGTTGGTTACCACGGTAGGCTTCTGCACGCCTTCCTGCTCTGGTGGAACCTCGTAGTGGTAGTCGAGGTTGTCAGCAGCATACTGGTATCCCGCCTTAAACAGCTCATGGTTTGGCTTGATGACCTTCTCGCCTTTGCGTGCAAAGGTCTTGGCGATCTCATCCAGTGCACGTTGGGCGTCACGGCTGTAGATGCGGCAGAGCATGCCAAGTACAAACATGTTTTTACCCTTGCGGGCATTTTTGACGATCTTGAGACACTCTTTTTCGAGCGGCAGCTCATGAATAACCAGCCCGCGCTCTTTGAAATCGGCTACCGCTTTCGCATAATCCTCACGAATCTGCGGCTGCGGATCATCTGCCCACTTGTTTTCCAGCAGAACAACCGTCCCTTCCCTGAAGGCACCGTTTTCAATGCGGTTGTAGAGCACCTGTTCGTTGAAGGCTACGACCAGGTCAGCATCATCGCCCATGTTGGTGATGTATTTGTGGCCCAGGCGGATGCGGACGCCACTGGCGCCCTCCTTAGAGCGGGCTGGTGGCTGGATTTCAGCGGGGATAATCTCCACCGTCCAGACACCATTACCCATCTTGCCACTAACGATTCCAAAGGTCTGTCCGCACTTCTGGGCACCTTCGCCAGAGTCACTGACTACCTCAATGATATGCTCGTCAATACGCTTCGGTTTTCCTGCGGAAATCTCAGCGACATTGCTTTTTTGCGCTGTTGCTTGTTTAGTCATAGGCCTTCCCGTGAAGTACTCTCAAGGATGTATTTTTTTAGAAAAAACTTTGGCTGTACGCATTAAAAAACAGCTCGTACTGCCCGAAACTATAGGCTTCCCGTTCGGTCGGGTGGGAGAAAATACCCTCAAAAAAACCGGGCATAAATTCTCAGAGAGGCCGCACTATGTCAAAAGAGGGCCTCAAGGTCAAATAATATACCCCCCTTGAATATATCTTTTCTCACGCAGTCATAAGCGTTTATTTATGACACCCATAATCCATCATCGGCCAAAAGAGGGAATGCAGCGCTACTTTCTAAGCGCCTGCTCATACTCATCCTTAAAATGGTACAGCGAGCTTTCCAACACCTTTACTGCACCATCCAACAGATGGCAGCGACCACTGCCCGGCAGGATTTCGCATAGATTTTCCAGCGAATCCAGATCGGCCTGCCTGCCCCGGCCGGTATCAATCTTGCCCAGCAGCTGAGATATATAATAGGTGCCGGTTTTGCAGGGGGGGCACTGCCCGCATGAGGAGTGGGCAAAGAAATCGACATATTCAGAGACCCGTTTGACGATGCCTGTCCCTTCAGAGATGACGATCATTGCCCCGGTTCCCAGGCTTGATCGACGCTCCCGTACAGAGTCAAAGTCCAGCGGCACATCCAGATCCTTCGGGGTGAGAATGGTGTTTGATGGCCCGCCCGTAAATACCGCCTTCAGTTTTTTCCCCAGCAGCACACCGCCACCGTATTTGTAGATGAGATCCTCCAAAGGTGTGCCCATAGACAACTCATAGGGGCCAGGTTTAAGCACATCGCCACTCAGACAGAATATCTTGGTGCCACTGGCCTTACCAATGCCCTGATCCCTAAACCACTGAACCCCGTTACGCACCAGATGGGTCACATTGGCCATGGTCTCCATATTGTTGACCAGCGTGGGATAGCCGTGCACACCATACTGAGCGGGATAGGGCGGTTTGCCACGGGGAAAGGGAAACTTCCCTTCAACAGATTCAATAGCCGCCGTCTCCTCACCGCCAATATAGTGTCCGGAACTTGGCACCACGCGATACTCCAGTGGTTTTTTCAGCACGGCTGCCACTTTTTCAACCCATCCCGACGCCTGCCATTGGGCCACCGCAGTACGCATGGCCTCAATGCAGCCCTCAAGATCCGGGTTGATATAAAAGACAATCCGGTTGATCCCTGTCGCCAGCGCTGTGATGGTTGCCCCTTCGATGATCTGATGCGGAGTCTCCTCCAGCAGCACACGATCCTTAAAGGTGCCCGGCTCATCCTCATTGCCATTGCAGATCAGATACTTTTCCTGCGCATCTTTTTGCTCCGCCACCGCCGCCCATTTGATATGCACCGGGAACCCGCTCCCGCCCAGACCGGGCAGCTTGGCCTCCTTTACCAGCGCCACCAGCGAGGAGGGATCCTGCAAGGCGACCTGCAAACCCCCTCCGCCCACATGAGAAAGCCATGCATCAAGATCTGCACCCACTCTATTTTTGGGATGCAGCAGTACCTGGTTTAATTTATCCATAAAACCCTATTCACCGAGACAAAGATTGGCACCCATTTTAGGAGAGCCTTTCCCAGATCGCACCCTTTTTTTTCTTCCCACAGAGATAATATGAGATAATGATCAATTATATTTCTTCTTAGCGCCCTGACACTCACCCGCCAGGGCGTTTTTATGTACAGGATGTACGGTATGCCGCGGGCGCAGGAAGCGCAGGAGCGGCGATACGGAACAGCACCTTGATCTCTACAGCCAACATCACTATGCAATTTGGGGCCAAACCCCTGTTTGAAAACGTCTCTGTCAAATTTGGCGGTGGCAACCGCTACGGTCTGATCGGCGCCAATGGTTGCGGTAAATCGACCTTTATGAAGATTCTGGGGAACGATCTCGACCCCACCTCTGGCAGCATCAGCATCGCCCCCAACGAACGTCTGGGCAAGCTGCGCCAGGATCAATTTGCCTTTGAAGAACACACAGTGCTGGATACCGTCATCATGGGCCATGCCGAGCTGTGGGAGGTCAAACAGGAGCGTGACCGTATCTACTCCCTGCCGGAGATGAGTGAGGAAGAGGGCATGCGGGTGGCCGAGCTGGAGGTCGAATTCGCCGAGATGGATGGCTATACCGCAGAGTCACGCGCCGGAGAGCTGCTGCTGGGGCTGGATATCCCGCAGGAACAGCATAACGGCCTGATGAGTGCCGTCGCCCCCGGCTGGAAACTGCGGGTACTGCTGGCACAGGCACTGTTTGCCAACCCCGACATCATGCTGCTGGACGAACCCACCAACAACCTCGACATCAACACCATCCGCTGGCTGGAGAGTGAACTTAACAAGCGCAACAGCACCATGATCATCATCTCGCATGATCGCCATTTTCTGAACAGCGTCTGCACCCACATGGCCGATCTGGACTACGGTGAAATTCGTGTCTACCCCGGCAACTATGACGACTACATGATCGCCTCCACCCAGATTCGTGAGCGCATGTACGCTGATAACGCCAAGAAAAAGGCCAAGATCGCCGAGCTACAGACCTTTGTCAGCCGCTTCTCAGCCAACGCCTCCAAGGCCAAGCAGGCCACCTCCCGCGCCAAACAGATCGACAAAATCCAGCTGGATGAGATCAAACCCTCCAGCCGCGTCAGCCCTTACATCCGCTTCAATCAGGAGAAAAAGCTCTTTCGTCTGGCGCTGGAGCTGGAGGGGCTGGGCAAAGGTTTTGATGAGAACCCTCTTTTTAGCGGACTGGATCTGATGATCGAAGTGGGTGAGCGGGTCGCCATCATCGGCCCCAACGGCATCGGCAAGACCACCCTGCTGCGCACCCTGGTGGGAGAACTGACGCCCGATAGCGGCATGGTGAAATGGTCGGAGAACAGCAACATCGGCTACTACGCCCAAGACCATTCCACAGACTTTGCTGAAGAGACAAGCCTGTACGACTGGATGGCCCAATGGGGACAGGAGAGCGATGATGAGCAGGTGATTCGCGGCACCCTGGGGCGGCTGCTCTTCTCTCAGGATGAGATCAAAAAACAGGTCAACGTTCTCTCTGGTGGAGAGCAGGGGCGCATGCTGTTTGGCAAACTGATGCTACAGCTACCCAACATACTGGTAATGGATGAGCCGACCAACCACATGGACATGGAGACCATCGAGTCGCTCAACCTGGCGCTGGAGAACTTCCTCGGCACCCTGCTCTTCGTGAGCCACGACCGGGAGTTTGTCTCATCACTGGCCACCCGCATCATCGAACTGACGTCAGAGGGCATTGTCAACTTCAGCGGCAGCTACGACGATTACCTGCACAGCCAGGGGGTAGAGGTCGAGGCCAACAGCAAAACGCATGCATCATTATGAAAGATTGGGGTTCTCAGACCAGCAAAAAGCCTACCCGCCCGTTCTCACTTCACGGCTTCCACGTCGCCAAACTTACCTCTACCGACTCGGCATCATCCGCCAGCCAAACCTGACCATCCTGTATGGTGCACTGCAGCTGCATATTTCGTTGCGCCAGATTGGCCAATAACTTACTGGTATCATTCTGTATATTGACTACCCTGAGATTATCAAAACGCTGTAATTTGCTGCTGTTTTGCTCCCACCAAATCGCGGCGCTTCGGCTACTGTAACAATAAACAGCAACCTGCTTTGCTCGTCCACAGGCCTTGCGAATACGCTTTTCATCCGGTTGCCCAATATCTATCCATAGATCAATTTCATCACTCAAATTTTTTAACCAGAGATCCGGCTCATCATCACTGCTCAATCCTTTGGTGAAAGATAACGCCTCATCTGCATGCAGCGCAAAGGCTAGTAGCCTGACCATCATACGTTCATCCGTCTCAGAAGGATGACGCGCCATAGTAAGAATGTGAGGCTGGTAATAGTTGCGATCCATATCTGCAATTTGCAGATCGGCTTTGAAAATCGTTGCTTTGAGGGCCATCAGTGGATTGTAGGTCTCTTTTTCAGTGGTTCGATCAGGTGAGTCAATCCATTTATTTTGATCTCCAAGGCCAGCTTCAACAGCATACCCAACCTGCCTTCAGGAAACCCTTTATCTGCAAACCACAGCAGATAGGGTTCTGGCAGGTCGATCAACAGAGATCCCTTATATTTGCCAAACGGCATCTCGATTTTGGCCAGTCTGACCAGATCCTCTTTCTCCAGCAACAGCGCCTCATCGTCCATGGCTTATCCCATCACTTTTTCTTCATCAGTGGCTTGAAACCACTCGGCGTGGGCTTATCTTCAACCCCTCTAAGCGTTGGCTTGCGCCGCTTGCCAATATTTTTCTTATCTCTGTGGCGCTGTTTTGTTTTTACCTCTTTTTCCCTCTTTTTTTGCTTTGCCTTTTTTGAGCCTGCCGCCTTGCCCGACGCCTTTGTTTTATGCGGCCCTTTATATTTACCCAGCTGGGATTCAATCGTACGCCGTTCGAAATCAATTCTCAGGTAGCGCCCAATGCTGGACATCAGATTCCACTCCTGTGGACTGATCAGGCAGATGGCCAGCCCCTCCTCCCCTGCCCGTCCAGTGCGACCGATACGGTGCACGTGCTCTTTACCACTCCGGGCCATATCAAAGTTGATAACCAGATCGACCCCTTTGATATCCAGCCCACGGGCCGCCACATCCGTAGCAACCAGTACATTGATGATGCCTTGGCGCAACAGCTGCATAATACGATTACGGTCATCCTGCTCCATCTCGCCATGCAGCACCCCCACACGCAGCTCTTTGCTGCGCAGATAACCACCCAGCTTATCGGCCTGCATGCGGGTATTGGTAAAAATCAACGCTTTATCGAAGGTCTCATTAGCCAGCAACCAGGCTGTCAGCCGGCCTTTATGCAAACTATCATCAGCCACCACAATCTGCTGCCGGATATTTTGATGCTGATCCCGCACAGTATTGAGCCTGATGGTCTCTGGCTCACGCAACATCCCCGCCATCATCTTAGAGAGACCACGGTGGTTGAGGGTCGCGGAGAAGAGCAGCGTCTGGCGATCCATATTGCAGCAGCTGACGATCTTCAGCACATCCTCACTCAGCCCCATATCCAGCATACGGTCCGCTTCATCCAGAATCAAAAACTCAAGTTCATCAAAATCTGGCGTGCCATGCTCAATATGCTCCAGCAGACGCCCAGGGGTGGCAATAATCACCTCTGGGTTTTTGCGGAACAGTGCGCGTTGAAATTTGAAGGTCTCGCCACCACAGATCAAAGCAAACTTCAGATGGGTGAACTCCGCCAGCTGTTTGAAATGCTTCATCACCTGCCGCGCCAACTCACGGGTCGGCAACAGTATCAGCATACGGCTACCCGACTCTGGTGCCGACCTGGTCAGCAGTTGATGCAGTGTTGGCAGCAGAAAGGCCGCTGTCTTTCCGCTGCCTGTTTCAGAGCTGACCAACAGATCTTTATGATCCATAGCCTGCGGGATAGTCGCAGTTTGCACCGGAGTGGGTTTTTGAAAACCCAATTTATCAACTGCCTTGAGCAGACGTTTATCGAGATCAAATTCAGAAAACAAGAGAGGTGGCCTTTATTGATAAGGGATCAGAATGCAGATGGATTCTACACCAAAACAGCCCCTCATTACCGCACCGCAACAGCCAATAAAAATCCCCGCCACAAGCGGACGGGGCATTAAGAATTCAGAAGAATAGAGAAGCTTTCCAACTTCTGGCTTCTGACTACTGAATTCCTGCTCATCAAAAGCATTATCCTAAAAAGAGCAGTTGGAACCGTAGCGAGGGCAACTAAGGCGCTGAAGATTAAGGCATCAAGGTTTTAGACTCTGCACAAACCGGGCAACCAGATCAATTTCAGCATCCGTCATTTTGGCGGCAACCATCTGCATTAGTCCACCTGGATCTGTAGTCCGTTTTTTTGCACGATAATCCTTCAGTGCTTTTCCAACGTAGAGCGCATGCTGACTGGCAATATTGGGGAGATCCGCACCGGGGTTGCCATACCCCTCTGGCCCATGGCAGGTACCGCACGCCACCACACCTTTGGCAGGAATGCCTGCATAATATATTTGCTTACCTTGCTCTATTTTGCCGGAGACCGCACCTGCTGTACGCTTCTCAGATGAGAAGTAGGCAGCCAGGTCAGCAATCGCCTTTTCATCCAAAGGCAAAGCCATGGGCGCCATAATTGGGTTGTACCGCGCACCCGTCTTAAACGCCTTCAGCTGCCTCCTTATATAGTTTGGATGCTGACCTGCCAGTTTTGGCCACATAGGGTTAAAGCTGTTTCCACTATGGCCATGGCACGCCATACACACAACAGACCGGGCTTTTCCAGCAGCAACATCACCTGCAGCCTGTACACCTCCAGCACCCGTAAGCCCTATAACAACCAGCACTGCAATTAAGCTTCTCTTCATAATCGCCCACCTGCTTTTAGGTATACTATGCCAAAGGCAATTTACGCCTTTTTCATATTTTCAAAGACCAAGAGGAGACCATGGCTCCTCGAGCTTCTCACAAGGATTGTACATCCATACATATAAACACCCTAAAAACTGTTCAGCATTATTGAATTAACAGGAACCCCAACGTTGGCCGATACTTTGATAAAACCACCAAAAGTGCTATTAAGAGATCCTATCATCCCCCTTCTTTGGGCTGGAGAGGCATAAATATACGACATTGATTTCTTCCAACAGATATCAGCGCTTAAAGATCGCATTATCAGCGACCAGATGACACACAATGACATTATAGGCATTGAGACTGAAATGGATCGATGATGATGCTTTTGGGAAAGCACTGGATCAGATCACACCTCATAGCCCAGAAAATATTGGTCGCTTGTAACATGCCCAGAGAATGTTGAAGCCATTTTTAAACGCACAGGAAAAACAGGCGGCAAGATCGATGCCGTCGTCAACTGCTCGTTTCCTCACTCAGAGGATTACGGCAATCGTTTTGAGGACATCGCTTATCAGCGCTTCTGCGACAACATCAGCATGCACCTTGGAAGCGCATTTCTTATCTGCCAGAAAGCTATCGTTTATTTTGAACAATGCGGCCAGGGAAATATCGTTAACATATCATCAATCTATGGCGAAATGGCGCCCCGATTCGAACTCTACGAAGAGACTCAAATGACAAAGGAGATTGAATACATTATCTCCAAATCCGGCATTATCCAGATGACAAAATATCTGGCTAAATACTTAAAAGGCAAAAATATTCGCGTGAACTGCATTAGTCCAGGTGGGATATTTAACGAGGAGCCGACTGTTTTTGCCGAGCGATATAATGCTCACTGCCTAAACAAAGGAATGCCGGAAAGTGGTGATGTTGCAGGGATGCTGTTATTTCTACTGTCGGAGCACTCAAGATACATCAACGGGCAAAACTTAATAGTCGATGATGGGTTTTCACTTTAATGACTAATTCAAACCCATGACCCCATTTTTTACATTTGCCTCCATTTGACTCCGGTATGCAATTGCATGTCAGGACGATATTTAAGCTGCAAACCTTTTATAAAATTACGCAAGATCTGATCTTTACAGATACGGTAGTGTTTATGATCGGCTCTACGGAAAAACGCACTTAACTCATGTTTACTGATACGCAAATCAGTCAGCTGCAGGATCTCTAATATATCCTCATCTTTCAGGTTGAATGCAATTTTTAATTTTCTAAAAACAATATTATTGGTTAGCTTTTTCTCTGGTGTGGGTTGAGGGCCCTCTTTTTTTCCACGTTTATCATTGATCAAACCATTGAGGAAAATCGCCAGCTGAGTGTCGCTACAATTTTGATATGCAGGATTATCCTCTTTTTTTAACCAATCGCTGATCTGCTCTCGCGTCACCTTATGGTTGGCCAAGCCAAATATTGCCATCATCTTTGAATCATTAAAGTCAAAGATATAGCGGATGCGGCGCATGATATCGTTATTGGTCACAAATATTTCCTGCTAAGTCTCTGTTCTTGAGGAAATACGACTTAACCAGATCATCACCCTCTTTTCGTGACCAGGCTGAGTATCCCTTGGATTTCATAATATCAATCCCTGGAGCTGGCAAGAATGATGTAACAAGCTCAATAATATCACCTCTGCGCACACTCTTTGCCTCCAACATAATGGCAACCAATGACTTTCCATCCTTGGCATTTACTTTTTTCTCATCCACAGAGAATGAGATCTTATCCGGTGAAAACCAATCTGGCTGCTCACCAAAATAATCCTGGTCACTGTAGCTATTTGTGCTCTGTGGTAACCCCACAGCTTCTCTGAGTTTGCCAATCAACAGATCAAGCGGGACACCGCCAACAGATGCGATATTCTCAATGGTTGCAACCTTGGCAACTGTCCTCCTCAGGATGGGATTCTTCAGCTTCTTGAACGGTGCAGCCATACCAATCAAGAGATCCTCCAGTTCGGGATAGGCCTCCAGTAGCGCATGGACTGTTACCGATGGGGTGATATCAATTCTGCTCTGTGACACTTTGGTTTTCTCTCTTGTTGGCTTGTAGTCAGTTACCGAGCCTGACGTAATCCATTGAGTCCTTATTGTAGCGCAAATTGCATACTGTGAAGGTCATCTCCTGGATCTCGTTGACAAAGCTAAAATACTCAAACCAACGACCGCTAACTCACCCGTACCTTTAGCAAAACCCCGAGGAGAGTTATCGGGGCTGTTGTCGGCCTCCTATCCCAAGTTGAAATTGGCGGATATGATCCTCTCGCGCAATGTGGGAAATGGCTTCGTCCGGCTTGTGGTGCCCGGACTCGTGCAGGGGGGCAGTGCCAGGCTACTCCTGTGTGGGACAAGAAAAATAACCGCCCGGTCAACGGCCGTTGCCGGATGCACGGTGGCTTATCCACCGAGCCGAAGACTTTTGAAGGAAGGTTGAAGGCACTTCGCAACCTGAAGCAGTATCGGAAGCAAGATTAGGGGGCGGGTAGTGGTCCAGATTCACTATGAATCGCTACCCCTGGCCTGAACTACTTCGTCTGACCCCCTGAGATCCACGAATCAATCATTTGCCTGCTAGGTGCATTGGTCAATGGTTAATCCCACCTTCCCCTTTTTGTGTTCCATAGAAGGCCTCAATGGGTATCTTGAACGTTGTTCCAGCACTCTGACCGAAAGATGCGGGTTCAATGGTCAAGCGTACCAATTTACTATTCTGGAGTGGGGCATCGCCAAACCTAACCTTGAAGGTTACCGTCTGCCCAGGCCTGATACCCCTAGACTCGCTCCCCAGAAATGATGGGGTAATGCTTGTCAGCTTGTAGTTGTTGCCGAAAGAGTCAGTAAGAGACACCCCAATAGGAAGTCGTCCGCCAACATCCGAACCATTCTCGTAGCCCCAGATCCTGTGGTTCCTCGGCTTCAGAATCTTAGAAGTTGTCATGTTTGTGGTCTCGATAGTAATTACCGTGCTTAACTCAGTATCAATAACTGTGTCGCGCTTTGTGATCCAGACAATTTCCAGTTTCATGCCGTCGACGTTACAAATGAGAAGCTTTCTATTCTTGTTCCGCCAATTTTCAAAGTTAACTCTTTCTGCTTCTGCAGCCTTGTTCCTGGCAATAATTTTTACAAGGCTTTCCTCTATTTCTTTCCTCTGCTCAGCAATACTTTGCTTTACCCAACGGTATTTATCGGCCACTTTCTTACCATAGTCGCCCTCTCCAAAGCACCTACCTGCGCTGGCCCTCCACGTGTCGACCTCTTGCTCCATCGAATCCAGTTCACGAACCGCAGCATCTGCCCTGGCTCGCGCCTCTCCAACCTCATTGGGGTAGTAAAGAAAAAATGAGCGAGCTGTCTCCTGCACCCTGACTCCGAGCCAAGTGTAATCACGGAGGCCATAGGACCAGTTATGCGGCAAACATTCCGGTTTCGTTGATGTGGCTATTTGGATAGAACTATTAGCAGCGCCAGACCCCTGTGCAAACATAGGAACTGTGATAGTAAGAGCAATTGCGGTGAAAATACGTCCAATCATTATTTGCCTCCCAGCTCCAAGCGTGTACCCTTCTTCCTCGGCTTCATACCCACCTGGAAAAGAAAAGGCCCACACTGAGGCGGGCCTTGGGTTAGCTATCTCCTGCTATGCATAACGCTAGCCAACCCTGCCGCGCTTATATAATAAAGTCAGCCTACGCCCGGCGGACAGGGTTGTCTATAGGTGAGAAAAACAGGCCACTTAAAAATTTATATTTTTTGAGCTAGGAGTCTGTCGGATTTAGCGACGTATCCCTATAGAATAGGCTCATCGTACCAAGAAGAGATCGACATCACCATGTCAGGCAAATTCCAGCCCATCAATCGAGATACCGCGTACCTGTTGCCGCCCTCACTACAAG
>JAJRZI010000077.1 GCA_024275295.1 Gammaproteobacteria bacterium
GCCGCTGTCACCGGGCACAGTGGGCGGCATGAGGTCAGGGGGTGGAATATATTGAAGCGTAGCCGCTCCGAATGGGCGGGCAGTATTCAGCAGCCCTGCATTGTCGCTCTGCGCATCGCGCACCAGCAAGATGCTTGCATCTCTCGGTGGTGTTGGCATCCGCACCTGAAGGATTCCACCTTCCAGCCCCAGAACCTCACCCAGCGTAGGGACACCTTCCCGATCCAGCAATGCAACCTGTCGCCCGACCCAAGCGGTAAGCACATCCAGCGGGGGCGGCGTACCGACAAGTGGCATCTGATCAAGTTCGATGGAGTGCACTTCAGCACCCCGCAGGTAGCTCTGCCACAGAGAGGTCCGCCTACGCGCCCTCTGTCGCTTACTCGGGCGGCAGGCCTGCTCCGCTGCGGGCAACACGCATACCGGGATGCCGAGCGCTCGCAATTCATTTGGCAATGGCACTGCGCTGGTATCGCGCGTCAATACCATAATGAGGTCGATCCCAGCCACCTCGACCAGGTCAGTAAGAAGCTCCGCCCCTGCCGCTCCGCGTACCACACCAGGCGCATCGAGCAGTAAGACTTCCTCTCCTAAACGCCCTGCCAGCCGCATCACAGCAGAGATCAGCGGCAGACGAAACCGGGCGGCATCCAGGCTGCACAGGGGTTCAAGACCAATCAGATCCCATCCCTGGCCATCCCAGCGCCCGAGACAGATAGCACCCGGCAAACCAAAACCGGGCGAGCCGGGGTCCGCCCCGATGCAGACGCAGGGTATCCCGGCATCCTCGAAGGCACGCCCCACCTCGGCCGTAAGGGTCGATTTTCCGATACCCGGCTGACCACAGAACAACACACGCCGGCCGGCACCCAGCACCTTATCCATGATCAGCTGAGGTGATCGATCAAGTAGAAGAAAAGGAGTTGTGGCCAACATGACTGAGGGGTGCCTCCAGGAATGTGACAAATTACTGCTAATCTAAGTGTAACAGCAGAGTACACAGGCTGCTGGTGACTATACTTAACCCAGAAAGCAAATATCGGGACATCATGATGCAAAGGATTCTAAAGTTCCTGCTGATTGCCATCGTCAGCACCCTTATCTCTCCATCGGCTTGGTCTGCCCCACCTGATAATGAAAAATCCGGAGGCAATAAAATGAGTCTAATGATTAGCTCAACAGCATTCTCCCAGAATGGAAACATCCCTTCCCGATACACTTGCGAGGGAGAGGATATCTCTCCACCACTGAGCTGGTCCGGTGTACCCGCCGGCAGCAGAAGCCTTGCCTTGATCGTAGACGATCCAGACGCACCAGCCCCGGCAGCCCCCAGAATGACCTGGGTGCACTGGGTGCTCTACAACATCCCACCTGAAAGCCTGGGGCTTGGAGAGGCTATTCATGCAAGCAGCCTCCCCCCAGGCACCCTGCAGGGGATCAATGACTGGAAGCGAACCGGTTATGGCGGCCCCTGCCCGCCTATTGGCCGTCACCGTTACTTCTTCAAACTGTATGCGCTGGACAACCTCCTGCCCAATCTAAATAGACCAACCAAGGCGCAACTGGAGCAGGCCATGCGGGGACATATCCTTGGCCAGGCAGAGCTGCTTGGCACCTATCAAAAAAGATAACCAACCGCAGAGACAGATATGGCCAAACCACCATTTGACATCAAGCAACCCTCCCTGACGGAGAAGGGCATCTCACGGATAGAGTGGGCCCTTCATGAGATGCCGGTCATGCGAGGCCTAATGGAGCGGTTCACGCGGGAACGACCGCTGGAAGGAGTGCGGATAAGCGGCTGTCTCCACATCACCACTGAGACGGCGAACCTGGCCCGGGTGTTGAAGGCGGGTGGTGCTGACCTGGTTCTCTGCGCCAGCAATCCATTGAGCACCCAGGATGATGTCGCCGCCGCCCTGGTTTCCCATTTCCAGATCCCAACCTACGCCACCCGTGGCGAAGATCAGGAGAGCTACTACCGCCACATCAACGCAGCCCTCGACCATCACCCCGAACTCACCATGGATGATGGCGCTGATCTGGTCAGTGAGATGCACAAGCACCGAACAGATCTGCTGCCACAGGTGACCGGGGGGACGGAAGAGACCACAACAGGCGTTATCCGGCTGCGCGCCATGGCCAGTGCCGGTGCCCTCAAATTCCCCATCATCGCCGTCAATGATGCTCAGACCAAGCATCTGTTCGACAATCGCTACGGTACTGGCCAGAGCACCCTCGATGGCATTATCCGGGCCACCAACATCCTGATCGCCGGAAAGATTTTCACTGTGGTCGGTTATGGCTGGTGTGGTCGTGGACTGGCCATGCGGGCCAAAGGCCACGGTGCCCAGGTCGTAGTTTGTGAGGTGAATCCGGTGCGTGCCCTGGAGGCAGCCATGGAGGGTTATGCGGTTATGCCGCTGATGGAGGCCGCCGCCCGTTCTGATTTCATGGTCACGGTAACCGGAGACAAACATGCACTGGATCAACAGCACTTCGAGGTGATGAAAGATGGTTGCGTACTTGCCAATTCGGGGCACTTCAACGTTGAAATCAACATTCCCGCCCTGGAAAGGATGGCGACCGCTAAGAGCAGGCCACGCCCAGAGGTGGAGGAGTACCGACTTGCAGATGGCCGCCACATCAGTCTCCTCTCCGAAGGGCGCCTGGTAAATCTTGCTGCTGCAGAAGGGCACCCCGCTACGGTGATGGATATGAGCTTCGCGAACCAAGCGCTCACTCTGGCTTACCTGCTGGCCAATCGTGGAACTCTGGAGAGCCGAGTCCACACTGTGCCCAAGGAGATTGATCAGGAAATTGCCACTCTGAAGCTCAAGGCCATTGGACTTGAAATCGACAGCCTGAGTGACGCACAACAGGCCTATCTATCCTCCTGGGAAGCAGGCACCTAATTCGTTACACCACAGAGTGATGGCTATCCCTCTCAACACACAGATCGCAATGAAACTGCAGGAGATGTCAGAACTGCTCGAGCAGCAGGGTGCAAACCCGTTCCGAATCAGGGCCTACCTACGGGCAGCCGCCTCCCTGACGGAGCTAAAACCAGATCTGGGCAGCATCCTGGAGCGAGAGGGATATAAAGGCCTGATAGAGCTACCGGATATTGGCAAGGGGATCGCCACAGCAATATCTGAAATCGTAGCCACCGGCCACTGGACTCAGCTGGAACGCCTCCGTGGCAACCTGGACCCGGTTCACCTGTTCCAGACAATACCGGGAATCGGCCCCAATCTGGCAGCCAGAATTCATGATGAACTGCACTTCGACACCCTGCAGGCACTGGAGAACGCTGCGTATGATGGAAGCCTGGGAAAGGTCAAAGGAATAAGCGAACGGCGTCTGCTGGCTTTACGCGCCTCTCTGGCATCCATGCTTGGCAGGACACGGAGAGAACTCCACCTGCCAACGGAAGGAGGTCCCCGTGTCTCACTACTGCTGGAGGTGGATCGCCTTTACCTGGAGAAGGCGGCCAATGGTGAGCTTCCGCTTATCACCCCAAAGCGGTTCAACCCGGAAGGAGTTGCCTGGCTGCCGCTGCTCCATATGGAAAAAGAGGGGTGGTATTTTACAGCGATGTACTCCAACACCGCTCGCGCCCATCAGCTTAAGCGAACCAGAGACTGGGTGGTGATCTTTTACTATGATTACCACCAACAGGAGGGTCAGCATACCCTGGTTACAGAAACCCATGGCCCCCTGTTGGGGAGACGCATCGTACGTGGTCGTGAACCTGAATGCCAAGGTTATTATCAACAAAAATCATTTAGTGAAAGATCACATTGATGAACAATGACCAGGGAATTTGAACCCGCTTATCTATCCCTACTGCGTAGCGGTGAGCTGAAAAAACGCGTGGAACTGGCGCAAATCCACATGAAAAACTGTGACCTCTGCCCCCGCTACTGTCATGTTGATCGCTATCAGGGCAGCCAGGGGGCAATATGCCGTACCGGTGAACTGGCAGTGGTGCATAGCTTTACACCACACCATGGTGAAGAGCAACCATTAAGCGGGTGGACCGGCTCCGGCACCGTCTTCTTCAGTCATTGCAATCTGCGCTGCCTGTTTTGCCAGAATTGGGATATCAGTCATAAAGGCATGGGAGTGGAAACATCAACCGAGAAGCTGGCTGGCATGATGTTGAGCCTACAGCAGCTAGGCTGCCACAACATCAACTTCGTCAGCCCCAGCCATGTGGTAGCGCAAATCATTGAGGCCGTTCTGCTCGCCGCAGAGGGTGGATTACGCCTTCCACTGGTATTTAACACGGGAGGGTATGACAGCATTGAGGCACTGGGGCTGCTGGATGGCATCATCGATATCTATATGCCGGACATGAAATATGCCGATGCCGACATCGCCCACCGCTACTCCCGAATAAAGGAGTACCCGACCATCAACCAGAGAGCCGTTAAGGAGATGCACCGCCAGGTTGGTGATCTGATACTTGACGAGCAAGGTATCGCCAAACGAGGGTTGCTGATACGCCATCTGGTGCTACCCAACAGGCTGGCAGGCGCGAATGAGTTGATGGCATTTATTGCACAAGAGCTATCCAAGGATACCTACATCAATATCATGGCCCAATACCACCCCTGCTACCGGGCTGACGACCACCCGCCTCTGGATCGGCCGATCAACCAGCATGAGTACCTACAAGCGGTAGAGATAGCTCACCGGCATGGCTTGCATCGTCTGGATTGAGCGGCATAGCAACATTACCTGTAAATTTCTTCAATTATGAATAAAGCTTAGAATCAGACAAAAAATTCCAATGAAACGGATTACGGTGAAACCAACTGATACCAGGTCATGGAAGCGCTTAGCGCTACGCTGGGCTTTGATTCTGGGTCTTTCACTGGCGGGACTTATGTTTATTACCAACATGCCAAATCATTCATATGCCGGCCCCTTTCACCCGCTTACCGCAGATGAGACCATCATCCACGATCAGCTGCGATCCCATGTATCAACACTTGCAGGCACTATTGGTGAGAGAAACATATGGCATTACACGGAGCTAAAGGCTGCAGAGAATTACATCGCAGACACCTTCATAAAACTGGGTTATAGCGTAGAGGAGCAGGCCTTCGATTCAGAGGGCAAAGAGGTGAAAAACCTCTCGGTAGAACTGCCTGGCAGTTCAGCACCAGAAGAGATCATCATTGTAGGGGCCCACTACGATTCAGTCAGTGGTTCTCCAGGGGCAAATGACAACGGTTCTGGAGTGGCTGCACTGTTGGAAATAGCGCGGCTATTAAGACAACAGAAACCGGCCCGCACGGTGCGGCTTGTCGCCTTCGTTAACGAAGAGCCGCCTTTTTACTACACAGACAAGATGGGGAGCCATGTTTATGCCAGCCGCTCACGAGAGCGAGGAGAACAGATTGCAGCCATGCTCTCCCTCGAAACCATTGGTTACTATGTGGATGAACCGGGCAGTCAACAATACCCTCCTCCTTTCAGCTTTTTTTACCCCAAAGAGGGAAACTTCATCGGTTTTGTCAGCAACCTCAGATCACGAGCCTTGGTACGCAAGGCAATCGGTTCTTTTCGCCAACATACAGAATTTCCGTCAGAGGGACTGGCAGCACCGGGGTGGATTACCGGCATAGGCTGGTCGGACCACTGGTCATTCTGGAAGGCAGGTTATGCTGCAATTATGATCACAGACACAGCTTTGTTCCGTTATCCTTACTATCATACGTCGCAAGACACACCGGATAAGATTGATTACCCAAGAACCGCACGGGTAGTCAATGGGCTCACAAAGGTGATCATGGATCTAGCTAATGCTCTTTCCAGGATAAAGTCTGAATGAAGCACACTATTTCTCATGTCATTGGCTTTGACGATGCCCCCTTTCAACCAGAACATCGAGGTAATGTGCCAATCATTGGGGCCATCTTTTCTCACATGCGCTTAGAAGGCGTAGTGACAGGAAAGGTGCGCCGAGACGGCATCAATGCCACAACCCGCATTGAGGAGATAATCTCTCAGTCCCGTTTTGCTCCCCAGCTTCAGCTAATCCTGCTACAAGGCATCGCTGTAGCAGGATTCAATGTCATTGATATCCATAGGTTGCACCAAATTCTGGAAATACCGGTAATGACAATCAGTCGTAAACTTCCGGACATGGGCGCTATACAAAAGGCGCTTTTAGAAAAGGTACCGGGTGGTAGACGCAAGTGGCAATTGATTAAACGTGCGGGCGCAATGGAATCAGTGGCAAATGTATATATCCAGCGTGCAGGCATAAGCTATGAAGCAGCTGAAATCTTTATTAAGCAGCATGCAGTCCATAGTCATATCCCAGAACCACTACGAACCGCTCATCTGATTGCCGCTGGTTTGATTGATAGTAATATCCGCCAACGGGTATAAATAACCTAAACTTCTAATAGGTGCCAAAGAAGGCAACTGCAAAAAATGTATGCATAATTACAGCTATTGTCTTAGCTGTTCAGCATACCGATCTTTCAAGTCGTGTAGAACTAGAGAGGCAAGCAAGATGGACGAGGAAACCAAAGCACTGCTACGCAGCATCGCCCACCACCTTAAGTGGGTTATATTGTTACTGATCTCAATTCTGACCATGCTGGTTGCTCAAGCTTTACGTTGAGGTCATAGTGAACCTGAATAATTTATGAAATATCTGGGCTAACTCTCACAATAAATATACTCTTCTATGCATCATCAGAAAGATCTCATCCGCTTCTCCATCTTATTTTTTTATATGATGGTTTCATGAAATGGAGAGGGACATTGTACAACGCCTGGAACAACGCCTTGGCCGCATCCATGCCCGCCAACGGCTGGGTATTGAGAAAGATCATGAGGCCCAGATTTTTGGGCAAGGGATTAGTTTTTTTCATCTGGAAAATTGGTACTCCATTCACTCCTTTATCCGCAACAGCCTACGACTTGCCGGTCTGTATGGACGTGGCAAACGTAATACCCTGGATATTCAAGTTCGGCATAACAACATAAACCTACTGGGGCTACCGGCAGCCTTTGATGGCTTTACCCTGCTTCACCTCTCGGATCTGCATGTGGATATGCACCTGGATAACGAACACGCAATGATCCAACACATTATGACGCTGGATTATGATGTATGCATATTGACTGGTGATTACCGATTCAAGTCCTTCGGATCCCATGAAGCGGCCTTGGAAGGCATGAAACGAATTCGGAGCCACTTAAAAGACCCGGTTTATGGAATCCTGGGTAACCATGACACTGTCCGCATGGTGCCGGGCCTGGAGGAGGCCGGAATTCAAATGCTATTGAATGAATCTGCCGCCTTGGAATGGAACGGCAGCATGATCCACTTAGTGGGCATCGATGATGCCCATTTCTTCCGCGCAGACAATATTGAAAAGGCGGTACAAGATGTACCACATGACGAGTTTTCAATTTTGCTTTCACATACCCCAGAGATCTACCGTCAGGCTGCCCATGCAGACTTTAATCTCATGTTATGCGGTCATACCCATGGCGGCCAGATCTGTCTCCCGGGCGGATATCCGATTACATTAGATGCAAGATGCCCACGTTTCCTGGGCAAGGGGCCATGGAAATATCATAATATGCTGGGCTATACCTCTCCTGGCGCCGGCGCATCCGTGGTCAGCGTACGGCTCAACTGTCCTCCGGAAATCACCCTGCATCATCTGCATACTGCGTAATTAGTGGATATAATCAACTCAATAGGGCCTCTGTCGAATACGCAGTCTATAAAGCACAACAGAGCACAGCAATTCACTTGCAAAAAAAACGACAACCACGATAGCGATTGACTGCCAGCTCAATCTTAGCGGGATCATGCACGCCAATAGTGGCAACAGTGACTCCGGTATCTGATCCAGACCCAGCACCATACTACTTGGCGCAAACCCAAGCCGTCGTTTAGTGAAGCTTGAGAGCAGATCCCCCATCATTGCCGTACTTCCGATAATCAGGCCAATACCCCAGCTAAAGCCAAATAATGGGGCACAGAGAGTTGTCACAACAATAGCCAGAAACAATCCTCGTATAGTCTTGGATGACCCAAAGAGTGGGCGCCCATCAAAGCATTGCATACCTGCATCCAGTGGCGCCTCCAAACGGCAGCCAAACAGTTTATGGGCGATTATTGGTGTTCCATTGGTCACCATAAGAAGCAGCAGCAATTTAAACTCTAACATGGCATTAATTAGTATTTTAGCTTGTAATTTTAGTCCGGAAATACTCAGGCCTCAGCGCCTCCCCCTGAGTTTTCTATAAGTCTAATGCGCCCTACATCCCTGCCTCATTCAAGAGGCCCTGTATCTTTATAATCTATGCAAAAAAAGACCTTAGTTATCTGAGTAACCTCGGCCTGATCATCCAATTAAGCCGCCACTCCGCATCAACTTTGGCGCTCCAGACAGACAACACTACCAGGCTGATAAGCTGCAAACCATATAATCGATATGTTCTATTTCCGAAACAGCCAAAAGATCACTGAAATAATCAGGCTTATAAGAATCATCGTGGTTATAGGAAACTCTAGGAAACACCGCAGGCGTGCTTGGTGGCAGGAGCTGCCCGGATTGCGGGGCATTTTCACATCATTGGCTATGAAGCGATAACATTATTCACCGGAGGGATTGCGCTGATGGTAGTAGCTTGCTTAATAAAGCTACAGCAACTCACGCAAGGCCAATCATGTAGACACTGACATTTCTGGGCAGATTATCAGTTTTCAGGCTGTCTTAAATAAGGGCCGCAGTAAGCTTAGCCCTTTATACAGAGCACTGGCTCCAGCCTGGCAACCCGGCGCGCCAAGCCTGCCCGTTCGGTTACCTCA
>JAJRZI010000078.1 GCA_024275295.1 Gammaproteobacteria bacterium
AACAAGGAGCAATATACCTGGAGAAAAGGCCTGCATCTCAGCAGAAAATGTAATTTCCCGAACCAAAATTTTGGAGGCGGGTATCGAACCGACACAGAGTATTTCTGCGTCAGACAGTTAAACCCGACAGACTCCTAGAAATCAAAATCGCTGGTAAAAGAACGTCTCATCAAATAGGTAAGTGATTTGTATTTCTTATAATGGGATGTGCCTGCCAACTTCTCGTCCAGCCGCAGAATGACCTCCTGACCGTTGACCTCATCAGCTTTTCGGGTCAGTACGAAACGAACCTGCAATTCCCGCTCTCTGGGATTGTCAGAGACAAAATCAAAAACAAGGTCATGTGAATCTGAAATGAGGTCCCCACCCTGCGTATAAATACCTGCCCGTAGTGTTCTAGGCTGGACCTTATCTGTTGATGGCCCCATCTGATAGAACACCAGCGCCAACTGGCCCGAGGTAATAACCGATGTACCACCGCGCAGAATATCCACTTCAACAGCAGAAATATCACTTTTTCGCTTCTTGTTGATCCGGATAATAGGAATCACTACCTCCTGCAGCGATGCACCACCATGCACAAACCGGCTTCCGGAACCCTTGAGGCGGAGCCTGTTGATCGATTTGGGGATATGCACTTCCACACTGCCGGCCAATCCCAGCTCAGATGACTGGAATGTTCTGAGCTCCGGCACTTTTTTCAATCCTTTTCCCAACACAAAGCGCCTATTGCGATAGAGAATCTGCTCCCCCTCCACAACAGCACCTGAAAAGTCACTCTCCTCCAGGACGCGGTTCTGGTAGATAAAACCGTGATCAGAGGTCAACAGCAGGTTGCTGGCGTTGGCACTAGCCAGCTTTTTGATAACCTTGATCAGTTCCTGAAGGGTATCCTCGGCCGCATCGAATACCCGCTCTTCCGAATCCCGTGAATCTCCTGTCTTATCAATAAGGTTGTGATAGATATACACCACATCGTGGTCACTAACCAAGGCACGGCAGTCATCCCTGTTAAGGGACATTAGCTCTTCAGCCCGCAGCGCTGTTCCGCGCTGTTTAATCGCTTGATCAAGGATCTTGATGCGATTAGCCGTTCCCTGTGAACTCTGACCATCGACCTGCACTGTCCCGGAATCGTTATCCGCCAGGGCCAGCTCTTTGTTCGGCAACAGTGCAGCCATGCCAAGTTGGGTATAACTGGGCAATATGGAGAGCGCTGGCTCAAGGCTGGCATCAAAACGATCCTCCTGACGAATCAGGCTCAGCAACTCATCACCAATTTCATAGCGCAAGGCATCAGATATGATGACGTAGACTTTTTTATCCTTATTCAGGAAAGGCTGCACACAGCGCTCAAAAAAGTGCTTTTGTAATAGAACGGGTGGTGCATCCCATCGAGTGGCGGAATCCACATGGATCTGCCAACGATCATTCTGTTTCAGCAGATAATTGTTCGAATAGAGGTTTTCAATCTGCTCAGTTAGCGATTCCATTAGGGATGCCTGCCCAGAACAGCGAACATGCCAGGTAAACTTCCGGTAAAGCTGATCCAACCGGAACCAGCTCCGGGAGTATCTCTCGATACCGTCGGCCATCGATTCCATTTCCAATGTGGCCTCATCAAGCATATGGACAAACTGTGATGCATAGTCCACCGCCTCATATAGATGCCGGTAAGCCTGGTACCAGTGCCCTTGGCGCCGCTGGCGAACCCAAAGCGCCACATCCCCGGTGGATACTGTCCTGCCCACCACATTACGAACCAACTCACTGATGATCTTCTGGTCAATCAACCTGAAGTAGTCCAGATCAATCAGCGTACGAAAGTCCCTTTTATTGAGGTCCTGCTCGATACCAAGCAAATCCGCACACTCATCGGAGAGCAATTCGAAGGATGACTCATACTGGCGACTGTCTTTCCATCGCCTCAGAAAAACCAGTGAATCCGAAGACAGGAGCACCTGCCCATCTGTTCCCATCGAATAGCAGGATTTGAAAAGCTCAATCACAAAATCCCGGATACCAGGTGTATCGGACTGATAGCCATAGGTGCGCTTCATCTGTTCCCAGAGAAATGGATCCAGGCTACAGCGTGTAATTAGTTTGAACTTGTCATTGCGTCCATCTGACAATTCAGCCAGCAGGCTTTCCAGCACTGTATCCAGCCTGGGTTCGACTCCAGCACACACGCCTAACATCTTCAACCGGATCTTCCCCTCGGTATCATCGGGCTTCAGCAGACGTTTCAGATTCTCCTTACGTTTAACTGCCTTAAAGAACTCCGTATGGGCTTCCACCACACTTTTGAGTCCATAACCAAGCTCCAGCTCACTCAGCCAAAGCCCAACCTGATCAGTACGGAACTCGCCTTGAGCAAGCTGCACATCCAAGAGCCAATTGCCAAGATTGTCTGGTTGCGGTCCCTCGCGATAGAGCAAGAACTTCTGTTCAGGCTCCTCGCGCAGCAGGCGATACTTCACACCGAACTCGTTGTTGGTGAGTTCCAGCTTCTCTATGCCTGGCAGTGATAACGCCGCGAAATCATCGCGCAGTTCTTGCTTGCCGTCATACCAGAAAATGATGCGGTGGCGGTCAAAGAGTTTGGTCAGAGCTAGAACAATGCGATCATTCATGCTGTTGCGTAGCCTCCAAACAGACTGTGAATGGTTGTCCAGAACTCGCCGTAAAACCCATTTTCATTGTCGTGCAGATAGGCAGTAACAAATCGGCGCAACTCCTCTTCGCTCAAGTTCGCTTCTAAAAAGGGTTCGATTGCGCTGACACGTAAGGCATTGAGCTTTGGGATATCCAAGCTTAGGCGGTTTATCGTCTCGATTGCAGCATGATCCGTTGCTGCTTTAGGTTTGATATTTCCATCACCCGTAAAAGAAAAACGGCGCTCACCTTCAGGGTCAAGTGGCGACACCAAAAGTGCATCATCGAACCAATCGCCTTTTTGGTTACCGCAATGACGCGGCTCACCTTTTTTAAGTTGATCCTGACAGGAACAGAGCATATTGCTGTAATCCAGAGGATCGACAGTTGGATCACTTTGTGGTCTGAAGTGCTCAATATGAGAGTCGTTATCTGTCAATCTGCGTTCGCAGTAGCAACACAAATGACCTTGCTCTACCATAAGCGCGTCTTTGACCGCCTTCTTGGGGGCACCACTCAAATCATCATAAGATGGCTGCCAGTTGTCATTTGCCAACGCCTTCCAATCGGTATAAGCCTGGGGTTCTTGTTGTTTTTCTATAAACTTCATTTACCAAGAATCTCCCTGCGCTTGATAAGCACCTCGGCTTTTACCAGCGATGGGTCTGCACCAATTTCAGCTTTTATCTGTTCGATCATTCGTCTTGCTTCAGTAAACCGACCTTCATCGATCTCTGCATAGAGATGATGAAGATCGTCACTGACTTGATCAGGCCGGGTTGTTTCTAACCCCATCAGGTCTTCAAGGATTCTGTCTACATTTTTTCCGTAGGATTCAGTGGGCTGCTCTGCAACAATGCCCAACTCTGTTTGTTTCAGCATGAAGAGACTTCCCGCTTGAACATGAGTGATGACATGTGGTGAGTGGGTCGTAACAATGAACTGACAGTTGGGAAACAGATCCGTCAGGCTAGGGATAATCATCCTCTGCCATTTTGGGTGCAAATGCAGGTCGATCTCATCAATCAGGATAATGCCTTCACCCTCAAGCGGATTATCACCAGCAGGATTGGCAATAGCCATTCTTCGGGCCAAATCGCCCACCATCGCCATCAGGCATTTTTCACCATCGGAGAGTTGATTCACAGTCAGCTTTTTACCGTTTTTCTCCACCTCCATACGCAATGGGTTTCGACGCACAGTAAGGTTTTGGAACTCCGGCATTAAACGCATCAAAGCACTGCGTACTGCCTCCAGTTGTGGGTCGGGAAACTGAAATCCGTCTGGTTTGATTAACTGATCGGCATATTTCCGGTTTTCATTTTCAAGATCTTCGCGCTCACGAAACCACTCGAAAAATGAGCGAAAACTCGCACCACTGGTCAAGGCTTCATCATAAGCGGCCAACAGGGTGAAACTATGTTTCTCCTTTATCCGTAGGGGAATATCCAACACCGCTCGATTAACGGGATAGTAGGCAAATAGCGGTAAATCTATCTTCTCACTGCTAGACGTGATCTGGCTTTGCAGGTGCTTAGCATACTCATTCAGCTTAGCGAGTTCGGTGCTCTCTTTATCGCGTGAGTGACCTGTACGAGATTTAACTAACTTCCAATCAATCGTTCGGTTTTCAATCTCACAGACAAGTGCGATGGCGGCAACCGACTTTCCGTTGGTAATATCCTCCTCTTGAATAGGCCGACCGGAAGTTCCCGCATGGCGAATCCGGCTCACAACCCAGGAGAGCATAATCGCTGCCGCGTCGAGTACGGTTGATTTCCCCGAGCCATTCACTCCGTAGAAGACATATAGCTTGGGATGAAGATCCATCTCAAGGTGCGGAGCACCCCGATAATTGCTTAACGTCAGTTTATCGATATGCACTGCTACTCCCCCTTAGCCAATAGGCCCGGAATCTTCTTCAGGGCGTTGCCAAACTTGTTGTAATTCACTTTTACGCCGTCATCAAGATCGATCTCTACCTGTTCAGTGGCAAGCGGATAGAGTACTTCGCGTTCGTACTCCTCGATCTCCGCGATCACCTTGTTGAGCTTCTCAATCTCTTTCAGTGCCTTGGTCTTCTCGCTCGGCGCGGCGCTGGCGCTGATGCTTAGCGCTTCGAGATGGTTTTTACGGGCGCTTAGTTTGGTGCGAAACTCGCGCAGGTAGTCATTGAGCACCACACTGGCCGTATCAGGGCGGTAGCGATGCATGTAGATGAGGGCATTGAAGCTGCCTTTGGGACTACTGAATAGCCAATAGATCGGGCGCTTCTTATAGCGCTTCACATGGTCGCTGTAGAAATCCTTGAGGAAGTATTTGCGGATACTCTTGCCAATAGCTTGCTCAATGAACTTGAGATTTTCCTCGTAATATTCCTCACCGAAGGTAATGCGAAGGAATTTAAAAAAGCGCTCCGTGATGTCATCCGTGAACCAGTCACCATCGAGCATGGGGATTACGTTATCGTCATCTGCTGGGAAAAGACAGGAACCACAAAGATCGTTTGAACCACGAAAATCACGAAAGGCACGAAAGTTTTCTCTGTTTTTATTTTCGTGATTTTCGTGTCTTTCGTGGTTAGAGATCTTTTCGTAGTAATCCTCAATGCTTTCGCCTTGATTGGCAAGGATTAAGCCTTCTTTGTCGAGTGAATAGCGACCAAACATGCAACCGACAGCGTAGGAGATAAACTCTTTCATGGTGTCTGCTAATAGCAGCGCCTCCAGCTCCTCATCGCTTTTCTTACCACCATAGCGATAGTGTGGGTTGCAGGTCAGGGTAATCTCTTTTAGCGGGACTTCGGGGGTGGGTTCTTCTTGTAGACCATAGGCTTCGATGAAGATGCAGTTGTTTTCTTGTTCTAGGCGCTGCATTTCATTGGTCATGGATTGCCAAAGGGTACGGAGGTTTTGATAGTGTTTGGAAAGTCTCTGGTTCCCATGCTCCTGCGTGGGAACCCCTACCGCGTCATTATTTGAACTCGGCGGTATGCATTCCCACGCAGGAGCGTGGGAACGAGAAAGCAAAGGTAGTTGAGTGAAGTCCCAGGAGGTTTCGTAGGAGTTCCAATTCTTCAAAGAAAGACTAACTGCTCTTCTACTTATTTCTCGGACTTCCGCCGAAATATTTACTGCTATTGGAAGATTTAGAATATGACCTAGCTTAAAATCCAAAGTAGGCGCTAGCATTTTTATCAAATAGTTGGCAATCACACTATTTAGAATTCCTTCATGTATTGCTTGTTCATTTGGATTCAATGAAAAACCCATAGGGCCTTTAGTATCGAACATAAATCCAGGCTGGACGTGTCTCAATGCAAATGTTCCGCTGGAAATTCCTGACCAAGTAAAACCAGTCCTAAAGGCGTAATTTCCATTATAATTGTGAGATCTTACCCTGCCCGTTGTTGAGTCTTTAAACTCTCGAAGTTCCTTACCATCATTAAACCAATTCACAATATACTCAAAGTTTCCAGACCATCGTCTAAAGTCACCACCCTTCACACAAGTAAACCATCTTTTACCGCTAGCTTGTGCCTCGGAATTATCTGATATCTCAAACCCAATATTTTCTAAAGGAACTTCAAACCAAACACGAAGAAACAAATCGTTACTGCCAGTAGTAAGCCCTTCTCTAGTTTCTATTTCCTCAGATAAAGAATTATATTTTTTAAATATATCCAATACGTTACCGGAAGCCCAATACGCAATCGGACTCCCCGGAATCTTCTTAAAATCCTCAGCCGATGCCCGAAAGAAATACTGCGCCATCCCTTTTTCGTGACTTTCGTGTTTTTCGTGGTTCATCTTTGCTCTCCCTCGCTCACCAGCCGATACCTCTGCAAACGGCTGTTGGGTTTATCCGGCAAGGTCATTTCAATCAGCCCGGCTTGCAGTGCGGGCAACAGGTAGCGTTGGCGGAAGGATTTTCGGTCAGATAGATCCAGCACCCGCATCAATTCGCTGCGGCTCATCTCCCCTTGCATTACCGCCAATACCGCCTCGACTTGGGGGGTGACTTGCGGTCTGACTTGGGGGGTGTCGTCCAGCGTGGATTGTATGGCTTGTAGCATGAAGGCAATAAACGGGGCGGAATCACCGGCTTCGGTGCTTTGGTTGAGCGCCTGGTAATAGTCCTGCTGATGAGCAAAGATCATGCTTTCTATCGGTAAATGTTCAAACACAGCGCTCCACTGGTAGAGCAATAACGACTGCCAGAAACGCCCCATTCTGCCATTGCCATCTTCAAAAGGGTGAATAAACTCAAACTCATAATGAAAGATGGAGCTGGCAACCAGCGGGTGTAAATCGGTCTGCTGTAACCATTGAAACAGGTCGCTCATTAAAATAGCTACGCGGCTGGCTGGCGGTGCGACATGCACGATTTCTGTTTGCCCCATCACGCCAACACCACCCTGGCGATAGGAGCCTGGTGAATTCAGCAAACCCTGCATCAGCATGGTGTGTGCGGATAACAGGTCACTCTCCTGGCGTGGGTTCCATTGCGGTAAAGCGTCATAGACCTTAATGGCGTTGCGTACTTCCTGAATATCTCTGGGGGGGGCAATAACCCTTTTACCCGCTAAAATTGCCGTGATTTGTTGCTCGTTAAGTAAATTGCCTTCAATCGCCAACGAACCATGAATGGTGCGAATACGGTTAGCACGCCGTAACCGCAATTCTGACATTATCGCCTGCCTCTGCCCGACCGCCTCGGCAATGGAAGCGACCTGCGAAAGGATTTCGGTGGTAATGTGGCAGGGTGGATTGTACTTCATGAGCGCTGCACCACCAGCCGATACTTCTGCAAACGACTGTTGGGCTTATCAGGGATGGTGTATTCCACGTAGTGGACGTGCAGCAGTTTTTTCATCAGGTCGTTGAGATAACGGGTCGGCTTTTTCTTACCCAATGCTATGGCGATCTCTGCCTTGGATAGGGGTTGGGTTTCCAGCAAGGCCAAGATTTTCTGAGCCATATCTGACTCTACCCCTGACTCTACCCCTGACTCTACCCCTGACTTTAGCCCTGACTGGGCACCTGTTTGTATTTTATGTTTCTCCGCCAGATAAACAGTGAAGCGCACCCGCATGCCGATTTCTTCGATTTTGGGTTCAAGCAAGCCAAGCTCCTGGGCTTCGGCGAAAATACGGCGCACACCGGTGCCCCACTGTTCAATCAGATTGATTTCACGAAAAACGCGGGCGATGACATGGTTGCGAATGCGGGAGGTGCCTTGTTTCATCTCTTCGATGGTCAGGCCTGGCAATAAAATGCCCATGCTTTCCACTTCAATGCGGTCATCAAGGAAGGTGATGCGAATAGGCGCGCCGCGTTGTGAATAATCGCTATGCACAAGGGCGTTGATAATCACCTCGCGCAAAATCCCCAGGGGGATGCTCCACACATCCTTGCGACGCACCTCGCTGAGGTCTGCCCCCCGAAAGGCATGTTTTTTCAAAAACAGCATCACGTCATCGACGGCTTGAGGCAGGGGTGCATCAATATTGATATGGTCAAAGATATCGATTTTTTCTGTGCCAAAAAAACGCCCACATTGAATCCAGGCATCGGAGAAGTGCCGCGTACGCTGCCTGCCAAACAACAGGATGCCGCCTTTGGTCGGTACCAATCTACCCTGATGGTGAGTGAGTAGTTTCAAGGTCAGCAGGGATTGTTCGTCCAATCGGTGTGTCTCACCAAATGCCTGTTGTGCCGCAAGTAAATCCAGATCATCGACAGACAATTCCACCATGGGCATTTCATCAAAGGCGATGCCTTCAACCGAGCGGCGTAATTCACCAACCAAGGCCTGGTCGGCCTGACGATTACTAGAACCCAGGCGGACATAAACCCCCTGTTCAATACCCTCTTTGTTTAAGTAATGGGGGCGTGAGTTACTGAGAAAGACTTCGACGACCAACAGGGTTTTATCCTCGACCGTAACCAGTTCAATGTTTGGCACCAAACGGGGGGAGATGGAATCGGCAATCAGGCTACTGAGTCGCTCTTCCTCATCCAGCGGGTTTTCAACGCCAATCCGTTGTTTATCATCAGTGATGCCGATAACCAAACGACCGCCAGCGGTATTGGCAAAAGCAACCAGGGTTTTCAGGATGGGGCTGGGTGAGGATAGGTCGCGCTTAAACTCCAGGGTTTTGCTTTCGGGATGGTTAAGTATTTCGTGGAAAGACATGCTCTATTTTCCTGCCTTTCTTGCTGCCTGAATTATTTCAAGGCACTTGGGTTCTTGGAGTGCAGCACCTTTAAAATCAGACAGACGAACATACCCGGCTCGATAAGCTGGATTGTGATTATTCTCGATTGTGAAGGTGCAAATAGGAACTGTCGCACCATCGAATCCTGAATATTCCAGTTGCACCAACGAGGTAATTGTTTTTTCATCAATCAGGAAGTTGCGCAATCGCTCATAAGATGAAATAAACATCCATACGAAAGGTGTCATAAAACCAAGTTGCCCTTTGGGTAAGGACAACCCAGTATTGCGCACAATAAATGCAGAAAATAAATCTGACTTTACATCTGGATAGTTATCTTTTAGCCACTTGCCCAACCTTCCATTCATCCCCTTACCCCCCATATACGGCGGGTTAGCAACCACTACATGATATTTAGGACTTAGATAATCGGTTTGCTTGAGTACCTTAAGTACCTTTTTATGCGTTTCAGTCAAAAACAACTGCCCGGAAACATCTTTCGTTTCCAGAGTATCCAGCATCCCCTCTACATCCGTGACTTCTGGGCGAATGAGTGAACCAAAATTATCGGCTTCTTCAAATTGGCGTAGGGTCGTTTGCAGTGGCACAGTGAAGAGGTCTCGTCCGATAAAATCCATATACTCATTCAGCTCGCTCTCTGCAAACTGAATATTCTCCAACACGCAAATATTAGGTTGTATTCGCTTACGGAAGAAACGGCGCTGTTTGGCGCGGGCTTTCATCGTCAAGGCAAAAGCAGCCAGTTCTCCGGCGCGTTCGTCGATCTCGATACCGTAGAGGTTGTGAGTGAGAATCTTTTCTGGAATCTCGGATGGCTCGTAGCCTTCCTCTTCATAGATGGCATAGAGCAGGTCGAAGGCATAAGTCAGCATGTGGCCGGAGCCGCAGGCTGGGTCGCAGATCTTAAGCTCTTCGGGAGAGTTAACCACTAAAAAATCTTCTGAACCACGAAAGGCACGAAAATCACGAAAATGTTTTTCTTGTTCTTCTTTCGTGTTTTTCGTGCCTTTCGTGGTTAGTCCTTTCTCGTCTGGCTTGATGTAGTAATCCATCTGCTCGATCAGCCGTGAGTTGGGATGGTTGAGCATCCAGAGACGGCCGAGGGAGTTCTCCACCAGATAGCGTACGATCCAGTGCGGTGTAAATAACTGGGTGGCGGCTGGGATATTTTCTGGCGCGATCTTTTTGTTTTTCTTCAGCCCTGCAAACACATCATCTTTTTTCTCGGAGATATAAAACTGATAGAGCCAGCCAATAACTTCTACATCCTGACAGACATCGGAAGTCATCGCTTTGCGAGTACTAGCCAACACGGAATTGTCTGAAAGCAGATCATCGGGCATGAGTAGTTCGGTAAAGTCGTCAATGCGCTCGAACAGGAACGGCATGGCCTTGTTCCAGAAGTTGCAGGCGGCGACCACCAACAGGCGGTAGGCCTCGCATTGCGGGTCGCGGCTGGGCGCCTTGCCTTCGAGCAGGGCAAAGATCTGCTGCCGAACCTTATCGTGAACCATTTCTTCATCGATGTGCCCCATCTTGGCCTCGGCCAGGATCTCGGGCTGAAACTGCCCCTCGACAGGCGATACCACGCCGATGCGGGTGTAACGGTTCACATCCATGAAGCGCAGGGCACAGAAACGGTTAAACCAGATGTAGGCGACCTTTTCGATCACCTGTTCCTTGTCATGCGCCTTAATCTCCTCTTCAAGCTTTTTGACGGCCTCCGCGCTCTCACGCCGGGCAGCACTGTCCTGGGCCAGTACCAGCTTGAGCTTGTTTGACACCTGCTCAATGAGACTTCGGCGGGCAAACTGGGCGAATTTTTTTAGTTTTGAGGTTTCCATTGTTTTCTTATTCCTTCAAACTACGAATGCACACAAATTATCTTTATGCGTTTGGCGCATAAAATGGCGCATATATTTGCGCCCGGCGCATAAGTTAGCGTTTTCGCTCATATCTGTATCCGTTTTCCTTCCCTGATCTCCTTCAACAATGCCTCGCGCATTTGCTGGAGGTATTGATCTACATCAGACTCATTTGCCAGCCAGGCCTTATCAAAATAGACTCTGATTTTTCGAGCTGAAACATATTCAACTTCCAGCTCGGCCACCCTCGGTACTGACGTACCGCCATCTCCCACAGGAACAACAGGCTCTGTTGCTCCTAGCTTCGGCGTGGCCATCTCAACCATTTGTGCCAACAGTTTTTGATATTCCTGTTCCTCAAAACGGCGTATTGTGTCATTGATTACTGCAATGAGTTTTTGCTGTTTGACGTTTTCAATTAGATGATCGAATGGGGAATCAAGTTGCGCCTTTTGATCTTGTAAAAGCGCCATGTAATCATCCATGCTTTGCAATCTTGACCTCATCGCCTTTAGGGTTGTAATGGTATCTGAACGTATCTCTTCTATTTTCTTATCAACATCCGTTTTAAGTTCATCTAGCCGCGTTTTCAGCTGTTGCATGCGGTTACCCTTAAAGCATGCTGGATCATTGAGCACAGAGCGAACCTGGTTAACCTCATCCCCTTGTACATAGGTGAAATTTGCTTCCTGATCCTGAATAAATGCCTTCGCTTGCAGATAGATTTGCTTCTGGGGGCCACTCATAAATTTACGTACAGGGTCAATCAGTTGCTCCTTCAGATCTAGAAGCTCATCTTCCTGATTTAACAGCTCAGTCAGATACCATGTGTATGGTTTGCCACTGATCTCCTCTAGCTGTTCCAGGGCGGGCATCAGTGCATTCGGAAAGGGATACTGATCTACTTGCACTCCAAGCAGCTTCAGTTCATCGATCAATCCCTGCAAAGACGTTCCTGTTTCTTTGCCGAGGGCCTTTGCTTCACCAGCCTGCGGTGGTGCGTCGAAGAAGTCCTCATAAAATTCTTTGAGGTTACGTACCTGAGAAGCTGTGAAGTCTATTTGCGGCTCCAGCACAACATTTGCGTGACCTCGACTGTTGAGCAACGCGTGCTCCAGGTCATCCTCTTCAAGGATATTACCGTCTTTGCGCACCTCTACTTTGCCTCTGGCGCACAGCATCACTAACGTGCAAAGTATGGCCGCGTAGTACCAGCCATAGGGTTTGCGCTCAAGTTTCTCTACCAGCGTTTTCAGTGTTGTTCTCACTCCACCCCGATTATTACTCTGAATGAAAGCCAGCAACTCCTGCTCTGATTCTGCCAACGATGTCGCATCGTTCCCTAACAGCCCCTCCTGTGAATACTTTAGATATTTTGATACGTCATTCTCCGTAAACTTGATTCCCCTGAGCATGCTTAAATTTGGATACGTCCGCTGGATCAACTCATAAAACCCGCGCGTGATTCTCGATTGAGCATCTTCCCCGCCGATCTCTACATCCCCTCCGGCAACGAGCATCTTGGCTTTCCCCAACAAACTCCTACCGCGCTGTTGGATTTCTGAGTAACGTTCCCGGTTCTGGAAGCCTTTGCTGTCCAGTATCCGCTTGACAGCTTCCTGCTGGGTCATCGAGATGTTTTGGCGGATATATTTTTCCGTTTGTTTATACAACGTGATATCACGCATGAGTCGATCATCCGATGGCATGATAACCATGAGTTCAGGGCGAGCCATCGTCTGTCCTCGTAAAATATCCAGACTTTCGGCATTCTCATAAAACGGTGTAATGACATTAATCGCCAGTTCGTGTTCCCTACCGTGCAGACGATCATCCAGTTTGCGTGTGTAGGGATAATCCTAATCATTATCATCAAACCTGATTTTTCGGTTCTTTATGACGTGATCAAATACTATTTTTTCCAGTTCACTGGCAACATCAGTCGATTCAACCTCAGTGTTCTTAATCTCTTCTTCAACATCCTTCTCTTCGTCGGTGAGATACTCGTACTGCTCACCATTCCGTTGAATGTAGGTTTGCTGCTCCAGCAAATTGAGCGCTTCCTCTACATTCTTGCGCAACTCCGGTAGATCTTGATTGAAATCATCCATCATCAAGACACACAGATTACGTAGCGTCGCCTTAAACTCTTTTACGTATTTAATGAGAAACAGAGCCTTCAGGACACGAATGGCAAAAGGGTTATCAAGGTGGTTCTCCGCCTGGAGGATCGCCCTTTGAATTTGGGCCTTCACCGCTGTCCGGATCCCTTCAAACATAAGATCGAAGGTGGCTAACTGCCCCACCTGATGGTTCGCGATATGCATAGCAACCTGCTGAAATACACCAAGCATTGACCGTTCACCCACGGAACTGTGTTTGCCCTCAAACGCGCTATGTAGGGAAAGATTCTGAATAGCAGACTGGAACAATGAAAACTGATACGGAATGAATGGGTAGCTATGGATAAAGTGTTCCCTATCCTGGAAGTTCCTATAAGTTTGTGATCCGTCAGCAAAATCAAAGAGTGTTTTGAAGTTATTGGACTGATCGTGATAGAGCCCAGATAACTGGTCGACACCACTCTCATTCTTCAGCAAAAGACGTTTCTGAATTACCTCAGCCACATCCTGGCTGGTCAATTTCATGCGATTGGCAAAACGTGCCTGGATCTTTGAAAAGTCATTACTCTCCTGCCTTCCCATTTCCCCAACGACAGAACTCATATCCTCTTGGGCGGTCACAATTATCCAGGAACGTCCTCTGCATTTCGTCGCTAGGCTTTCTGCAATAGTCTGCAGATTCGTCATCAATTTCACATTGTCTGCGACATATTGGCCGACCTCATCGACAAAGAAATTCAAACGAAAATCAGGGCCTTGCCGATCAATGTACGCATGGATCTGTTCTGCAAAGTCTTCAATGGATAAGCGATAGTCACTACGGTACTTATCCAGTATTTGACTGACTGATTGACCAGTTACAGCGTTATAGGCCTCGTCTATCTGGGAGGCCATACGCTTAGTGCGCTGCCTCGCCCATTCCCACTCTTTTGAGGATACTTCACTGAATTTTTTCTTGAACAAATCAAGCAAGCCATCAGCATCAAGCTCACGTTCAAACTCTGCTACATAAGGCTGTTTCCCGTAGTAACCACACTCCTCATTGAAAACTTTTACAAACACGGACAGTAAAGCATCAATCTCCGTTTTGCTGATCACATCGGCCTTTTGGTCTATGTTGAAGAGGATGCTTTTTGAATGGATAGAGACCGCTTTATTAAGGTCTCCCCGGAGTATTTCATTATCCTTAAAAGTTGGCTTGGACAAAAAGAAGTCCAATGCACTCTCACCTTCGACCTTGCGGTTTTCCAAGACCAATGCCAACATTTTGAGCAAATGCGACTTACCTGAGCCAAAAAAACCTGAGACCCATACTCCATTGGCGCCCTGGTAATTATTGTATGCATCTAGAAAGCTATCGAGGCGCTTTTCTACCTCTTTGGTTATGACATATTCATCCAATTCCAGACGAAGGCTTGCGTCATCATCCGCTTTAATTACCCCTTCAATATTGCGATCGACGGGCTTCTGGAAGATTTCTCTCAGTGACATTGAGCTTCCCTCTTCTTACACTTCTGAATGATAAATATTGAATGCACGATAATACTTATCGTCATGCAACCGTCCGAACAGCTCCAACGAGGCACCCGATTCCAGAGAGTGTGTATACTCACCTGGAAAAAACATCACTGTCGGTTTTTCTTTTGCTGTTTTTTGTAGATTATTAAGTACATTATGTGAGCGGATATAGGGGAATACCTCGCCCACACCTGAAATAAACATCACCTGGAACCCTGATCCATTCATTTTCTCTTTGATTGCTGGAGTAAGCACAGTTTCAATATCGAGCATGGACTGCAGCTCTTCTTTAAGCTCTGTTTTTGATATGGATTGCTCTTCTTCCATGCACCAGTCCCAGTCCCCTTCTTTCTTTAGGATTTGCACCGCTAGGTCGTATAGGTTTATTTCCAATATTTCGATTCCATTTTGTGCCAGCTTATTAATAAGCTGTTTTTGCAAACGCTCCATCTCTATTGCTTCTTCTGGCTTGTAAGGACATATAAAGAAAGGCACTTCATTCCCCAAACCTTGTTTTTTCAGGAAACGCTCACTACCTATTACTGTCAGCAGATGTTGATAGCGTTCTTGCACAGATGCTCTGCTTAGATCAGCCCTCATTTTGCACACACCTGTAATTCTGTTTCCATGGTCGGGAAAAGGCACAGATCCCGATTTGAATGACTGTAAATCACATCAATCAACCGAGAGCTCAACATCGCTGGAATAATAGAATTGCCCTAATTCAATAACTCAGTTTCGCGCAACATCTTGAACATGACTTGGCGAAGCTTGTTTCTTGTCGCCGTGGTGATTTTTTCCAGCTCCTCATGCCATTCCATTTTTGCATTAAAGAAGGCATCATAATCTTCGTAACTAAGGTCGTACCTAAGTGTAAGAAATCGCTCTCGGATCACCTCAGCCGAAAAATCATAGATAAAGTGATAGCGTCGGCAAACTGCCAACCAGAGAAGATATGCCTGTTCCTGATGGTTCCCTTCAACAAGAAGCTCCAGTTCATCTCTGTTCAGGCACTTAAGACGTGAACATATTTCCCGACAAATACGCTTGGCACTGTTTGTCGTTCTTGCCTGGAGAAGGTTCCTGGCAATCACTTCATCACGCACCTCATTCCAGTCACCTTTCTCTAGGTATAGCCTTGCAAGCTTCACTGACTCCTGGTGAAAAAGTGCACCTGTAGTGAATGACATACTGTATTTCTCAGTATTCATTCTGTTCTATTTCTGTTTGTCTGGTCAGCACCACCCGCTTTCACCCACTCATCAACCTCATCTTTCTTGAATTTCCAGAGACGCCCCATCCTATGGGCAGGCATGCCATGCTTGTCAATCCACTTATATACCGTGTCATTGCTGACCCCAAGGTATTTGCATATTTCAGTTATTGATAACCAGCGGTCTTCCATCTCAACCATTCCTCAAAATACTTGTGAGCGATGAATTAAAAACCATGAGTCGGCGAAAAGCTGATGGGAAAACTTCAGCATACTTTCCTCCTAAACTAAACTATTGAAAAATAATGCGCTTTGCTAGTATATGTCAACCGATTATTGCCGATATTGGCCGATTACTGTCTAGAACAGACGACTTTATTAGCTTCATGGGTAGTCTCTGAAACCGGCAAAGCGTGGTGGCAAACAGCCTGTATCGACCAGATGCTATTGGAGAGCAGTTTGATGAGGCCATGCCGCCCTCCTGGGAATGCTTGCATCCTCGGCATCTCCCTCACCGGAAGACGTCTTTGAGGGCTGATGATGCAGCGAACCACACTGAAACGAGATCAACAACCTGCGGAATGGATTTGTTGCTGAGAGGTGTTATCGTCTATGCTTAGCATGATGAACGGGTACAGAACATTGAGAGTCAGACAGTTACTGCTCAGAGTCGGTGGCATTGCCATCTGGCTTATATTTGCCCTGCTTGGCATCCTTCGAGACATATTTGCCTCAGTCGAGGTCGAACATAATGACGACCGTCAACTCCATGACTCCGACTTTTCTGGAGAGCTAAACCACCGAACTGGGCGCCTAGATTCCGGAACCGATCCTTACGGCTGGTACGACCGGGACTAGCTGCAACCCTCAGCGCCGCCGCATGCCTTTGCTTGCTACAGATCTTGCAATCGACCCACCCTGCTGACCAGCATCCTTTCCAGGTTGAGCGAGAGGCGCCACCGCGTTTGAGATAGCCATGCCAACCTTCACCCCCGCCCACGCCATCATCCCACTCCACAACAACGGCAAGCCTAGATAGAGGCTCGTCGTAATCATATTCAGCAGCATGCGCTTGGTGTCGTGTTCTCCTGGATTGGCAAAGATCTGCAAGAAGCTGTTTACGTCTGGGTACATGGACAGGATCAGATTCTGATCCACCCACATGGCCAGGTACCAGAGGACGCTCCAGAATTTTACGGTGAAGATGGCCATGGCACCAATAACCATCATGGAGAGGGAGTAGCGGGAAAGCACCACGACCAAAGGCAGCAGGGCGTAGATACCAAGTAGGAGCATGGCCTGCACCATGGGCAGGGCCTGGAGCATGGCGGTCATGGTGACGGAGAAGAGGGCTGAGGCGGTGAGGATGCCGCCTGCTGCCAGGCCGCCTTTGGCGATGTTTTGGACAGAGCTTAGCCAGCCGTCACCTGTTGAGTTGTTGGCTACCAGTTCGTTGTTGGACCAGACGGGTGGCGCATTGTTGAGGACGGTTCTGGCGACAGCATCCATTTGTTTCTCTCCAGCCAGGGCTGGGGCGACAGCCACTACGAGGCCGGAAAAACCGGCTGATGTGGCGTCGGCCTCGTCGATCAGTTTCTTCCGCAGGCCGATGGCGCCATCCTCCCACCACTGTTTGCAGTAGGGTCTGCCCCAGGCGGGTGGTGCAGCTGGGTCGTACTCCGTATCCCTGGCCGGGGCGTAGGCCCAGCCGGGGATCTGTTTTGTGGGGCGGAAGGTATCGTAGTAGCCCGATGTACCACGATAGATGTGGGAACCCATCCAGTCGGGGTCATCCAGACCATAGGTGGTCAGTAGTGCATTGACCGCTGCTGTTGCTGGGCGGTCAGCCTGGTATTTGGATCGAGCTGGGATGAAACACTCGCTGAAGAAATCACTGCTCTCCTGCCGCAGGCGGGGATCGGCGATGGTGGCCAGGCAGGCCTGCTGTTCATAGGTGCGCATATCCGATGAGGTTGGCAGACCTCCGACCACCGCATGGTTGAAACCTGATGTCATGGCCATGACCGCATACCACCAGGCCGGGACGTTTACGGTGGCCGGTGAGCCGTTGAAGCCGCTGGTGCCATAGGTGCTCTGGGAGGCTGCCACTGTGGCAACAGGGGGAGCGGGATTCGCCAGGGTGGGTGGTGGCGTGTAGCTCAGCGTGCCTGCATTGAGGGGTGTGAGTGCGGCCGGTTGGCCTGCCAGTACCACCACCAGCAGGGCGATGAACATCTCCAGTTCCATGCGGCGCAGGGAGAGGCCGGTTACGGTTCCAAATTCTCCACCTTGAGCGGGTTCCCGCCAGTTGTCGATGAGGATACCCAGGAACGGCAGATAGACGATGCCGGTACCTACCAGCACATCCCACAGGACGTTATAGAAAGACCAGCCAAACAGGGTGGTGAAGAGTTCGAGGTAGCTATCGACGCTCATGTAGTTGCTCCCTGCCAAGCGGTTAAGAACTGGCCTAGAAAGTTTTGGCCGAGGATCAATTCAATCACCACCATCCAGGTGATGGCACGCCAGCGCAGGGTGAGGAACTGCACCCTGCCCGCTGCATCAATGCGGCCTGACCGGTACAGCAGGTCCATTATGACTGGCCAGAAGAAGGCAATCAGGCCGATCAGCAGCAGCCGGAATTTGGTAAGAAGGGGTTTAAGCTGGCCGATTTGAGTCTGAACCACCGATAGGGATGAGGCCTCAACGACCTGCCAGAGACAGACCCCGACGGCCAATACCAGAATAAAGGCCAGCAGTGTCATCACTACTAGCCCACTTCGACGTCTCAGAATTGCGTTACTGGACACGGCCATTGCTCAACGGCCTTGGATCCCGAACCGGAACCTGTGGTGTATTGCGGGAGGCCTGCTGGCGCACTGCGGCACGCTGAAGCAGTACAGTGATGGTGTCCGAAACCACCTCTTTGCGCACCCTTGTCTCAAACAGCAGGTTCTCAATCTCCTTGTCTAGGAGTCTGTCGGGTTTAACTGTCTGACGCAGAAATACTCTGTGTCGGTTCGATACCCGCCTCCAAAATTTTGGTTCGGGAAATTACATTTTCTGCTGAGATGCAGGCCTTTTCTCCAGGTATATTGCTCCTTGTT
>JAJRZI010000079.1 GCA_024275295.1 Gammaproteobacteria bacterium
ACTGTTCTTTGCGGGTCTTCTTGCGGAATTTCTCGAAGTTAGTATCGGCAAAGGTTTGTTGGCGCATGTCAGATTCTAGCGTTCTTAGGAGGATGCGGTATTATCGCTCAAAATACGGAATTAATCAGAGGTTCCTTAAAATAATCATCCCATACTTCCGCTGGCAAACCATTTTTAATGGTAAGAGCTCCGTCATGTTGATGGAACTCTCCCATATAATTGGAGTGATGGATCCATTTGCCATTTTCATCGCGATTGAAGCTGTAATCACCAAGTGGTGTGATGATGTCGTCACCACTACAATACTTCGACAGTGCCGCCTCAATACTGGTGCCGGCAGTCTTGTACGACTTGAGAAAAATAAATTTGTGGCTGTGAGAAACAATCATTTTCAATGCTCTCCAATCTTATGTCTGTGATTGCGCTTTGCGCTCAACCACAAGCAGTGAATCACCGTTGACATCCTTAAGCTCTTGTTGATATCCGTCGGACCAGCGTATCTTTATCGCATCAGCTTTTGCGTTGTTTCCCAAGCCAAAGTAAAGTCTATAGTGGCCTTGGGAAAAGAAGGCCCCATCAGTGCTGCCAACTTCCTGCGTCTGTTGACCGTCAGGCGTGACAACGGTTACTTGTGCTCCTATCGCCTGACGATTTCCCTCTCTCCCAGCGAGTTTAATTTGCAGCCAATGGTTCGAAGCGCCTACATTGCGGTAGGCCTTTACCACCCAGGTTGTGCGGAGCCTGGACTTCTCAGAAAAATCCCACCATCGATCAAAAGAAGGGTTTTCATTAAGCGCCAACAACAGATCCTGTCGACCATCGTTGTCAAGATCAAACCAATTAAACACGGCAGCCTGGTATTTTTCGTTGGTTAAAGCTAAGAGATTCGTTGATTCAAATTTATGATTCTTTTGTTGCCGAAACAATCCTTGTGGGACAGTGTGTAAATCAGGTAGGCCGTCGTTGTCGTAGTCCACCCAGCTGGCATTGAAACTTTTCGCAGGAAGCCCGACAGAAGTGGGGTCGACAGGAGTATAACTGCCTTCACTGTTAGTGAGGAGAATGTTGCCAAGTTTTGAAGCTGAAAACAGATCCAGATCTCCATCGGCATCGTAGTCGTTGACGGTTATTTTGCCGTCATACACCCATACACCTTCAGTAGTATTGCCTATTTGTACTGCCCCTGAAAGGGGCCGCTTGAAGACTACCTCTTCGGAAAAACGTCCTGCATGGTTGCGATAGAGAAAGACACCTTCGTTCTGCAGAGTGACCAAGTCGGGATCCCCGTCGCCGTCCACATCGATCCAGGCGAAACTCCCGATCTGCTGATCCGGCATGCCGACCCCGGTCTCCTCCGCCATATCCCGGAAGCTGCCGTCCCGCTGCTGTATATAGAGCTGCTTCGGGAACTCGCCGAACGTATGATGCCGGTCGTGGCAGTTGGCATAGAGATCGAGCAGGCCATCGTTGTTGAAGTCGAGCCACCGCGCGTGGCGACCGGAACAGTCCTTCTTGTTGATCCCGACTTCGGAAATAACATCCTTATACTGCTGTCCTTCCCCTTGGCTTATCAATAGTTCGTCTTTGATTTTTCGTTTTATATCCGCTGGGTAAGCCCGAAGCATTCCACCCAGCGCGCCACGATTAATGAAAATATCCAGTTGTCCGTCGTTGTTGTAGTCGGCCCAGGCCATGGCATGGCGGTCTTTCATCGCCAAGGAAAAGCTCATAGAGCGCGGCGACACCTTGCCACGCCCAACATAAATCTGAGTTGGCTGTATTGCCCCGCTGAGATGAAATGTTATGGGAAGTCCCTGTCCCCCTGGACTCATTCGCAAATACGCGTCTGTGTTTGATGAGAATTTGATTGCCGTCTCTTCTATAGCTCGATTTTCCAATATACTCACAGTCTTTTGTTCATGTGCGAGGGTAAAACCGTCGTTTTTCTTGATCTCAATAGGGTTGTGAACCTGCAGTGAGCCTTGCCACTCGCCGATATTGCCGATCTTGTGGGCTTGGACGACAAACTGTGTGCCAATCCAGTAGATGTAAAGTCCTGGCTCGTCAACTTCGGGGGCAGTGAACGAAAGCTCCGCCAGTGGAAATTCCCAGCTCTGATCGAGGCCCCACTCAGACATAACGTCGTGATAGTCTCCTTGCCCGTCAGCGATAAGCAGTGCTTGCCGGAAGTGGTGGTTCGAAGTGTAGATATCCAGAAGATTGTCCCCGTTCGCATCAACAATTCCTATATCGAAGAACCGATGAGCTTTCGTCAAAGGTAAAGGATGCTCGACGAACCAGGTGGAAGACTTTTGATATTGCAGGGTTAATAGGGCTAAAGTCAGTATTGAAAGCACAAGAATAACGGCAGTCCACTTCTTTCTACTCACAATGAATTCCTATCGCTGTCAATTCTCGATTTCCAGGCAGCTGCGCATCCTACGGGAGGAAGCTATGTAAATTAAGCGCTCCTCAAGTACGGGACGGATCTGGTGCCGCATCGCGACCAGCTTATGCTCACCCAGGCTCTGCAATCTTTCCATGGTGGCTCGCCATTAGCCTGTGGGGCAGCGATACAGTTTACACCATCCTTCTGCGATTTTCTTTTCCTTCGTCGCAAGGAAACCTTCATCATCTACCGGCAGACCGTTCCACTTGCAATAGCGATGAAACGCCTCGTTGTCAGGATTGCGTTCGTGGGAGCCGGCCACCATAGGTTCATTCTCCATGCGTTCGTAAAGGAACAAGGTTTCGCAACGGCCGGTGCCTATGGTGAATCCTACTTTGTTGGAATAATCCATTGTAGTTACCACGCCAAATAATAGTTAGGGGCTGCCAAACAATAAGTTACCGAATTTGATGTTGGGCTGGTATGGCAAGTTGCACCAAATGCAATACAAAACCTACCCATCGAATAGTTGGAATCGGTAACTTATTGTTTCGCAAGCCCTTAGTGTTCGTTAAGAAACAGGGTGCCAATATCTTTCGCGGCTAAAGCCGCTCCCACAAAAAATGCCGCGCTACCAATAGGTTGTGGGAGCGGCTTTAGCCGCGAAAGAAAGATAGTTGCACGATGTTTCTGGATGCACGCTATTTAATTCACACCTGAAGGAGCTTTTACAAGAACCTGCTCCCAGATACTAATAAGCTCCCGCTCCTCCCTTTCCGCTGAGTACTGCTCAGCAATGAAGTCCGCTGCCTGCCGCCGTTGCTCTAAAAGAATTTCCTGCTCTGAAAATTTCGCAAATAGAAGCCGGTCACTGCTCATTCTAAAACTCCATAATTAAACATCAGATCACACCACTTGAAACTCAGCACCCGTTCATCAGTTAGCGTCAATAACAAAAAATGACCACTATGATGCCACAAACGAAATATCCTCAAATCCCACCTTGTTATACCCGAGCTCCTGACCAGAACTGCAAGACACTATTTTCTTTCCAACGCCCCGCAGAATGGCGTGGCCTGCTGCCATCTGCCATTCGCGTGCGCCTCCACTATTAAAATATAGCGCCACCTCTCCCTCGGCCACATGACATAATGCTAAAATTGAATTCTCCTGCAAATATTTCTTAGTTACCACGTCATTATCTACCTGCTTAGCAATTTCATCTGGAAGATGCTCGAGATCCGAAGCAACTACCCTGCTTGATGGATACGCCTTTGGATCAAGTCGCACCGGAACATTGCATGCGTGGGCTTTAAAACCACCACCAGCACCATCTGAATAATAAACAATATCTTTGGTAGGCAAGTACACAACCCCCATCTTGGGTTGTCCGCTCTTAATAAGCGCAATAGTTATGGCAGGCACGGCATCATTTATTGAAGGACTGTCTCCTATCCCGGAAACATCGACTAACCATACATAAGCCCAGTTTTTCCTGGCTGAACAGGGTATATCATGATGCCTGCCTGATAAAATATGCGTTGTCGGTGTCCTTTTTTTCAAGCCATCCTCAATTATCTTGTAAACTACATTTTCACGATGCAGAAGAAAGAATACATATTTCTTGGCTATTTTTAGCCAATACTTAAAGACCGATAGACCATCTCGTTCTTGCTGGCCAGAATCCCTGGCAGAAATGGTTTTAAGCTTAGCCATGGATGGAATCTCATCCGCCGCCTGTCGAGCAAGGCCAATGACATCCTCGATCTTGACCCACGCTATCTCCGTTACATTAGTTACGGGAAATGTAACAGCCGGCAGTGGTTTACCTAAAAAATCGCATAGCTTCTCCCAACCCTCCCCTTCACACACATTTATGAGCAGCAGATCGCTCGGGCGATCTTTGAAATAGTCTAATACTTCACTTACAAATCTTTGGTATCCCGCTTTAAACTTATCTTCTTGAAAATAGTCACAACCATAGAGGTCATTTGTCAGATTTCTAGTAGCCTCATTCTGTTTCTCCGCATGCTTCTCTGTAAATTGTTTTTTACAAGACCTCAACCAATCACTCATGTCTCTGACCGTTAAGATAAACTTGGAACCGGGATATCTAGCATCCAGCTCTTTATAGAAGGTCGGAATAGGTGTATCGGTAAACGCGTCATGTTCACTCAACTCATTTTCGTCTATGGAAGACAAGTCGCCTGGAGAATATTTTGTGACACCAATATAATCCCTAGTTTTATACCCTAACATCTGAAGGGCAGCAGCCAAACTCGTTGTTCCTGTTTTGGAAAGTCCCAAGCAAAATATTTTCCCTTGTTTAGAGTGCATACCAAATATCCCCCTATAATTAACGCCATAATATCAGAAAACCCTAAGGGTGCGCAGCGCGCAGCATGTGAAATGGGACATCCAAGCCCCCCCTTTTTTCGCTTTGTGTTGGCGGCCTTCATATTGCCCTGGTCCTCCCGCATCCACTTAGATATACCCCCTAAACTGAGTGAGCACATCCATCATTCCCACTAATAACTGGACGACTCTAGATAGCTACGGCGGATGATGCAGTAGCATCGTCTGCTGAGAATTACACGCCCGAGACCTAACCGGGTAATGCACTTATTAGGTCGAGATACTAATCTTCTACCTCAGAATCGATTATTGGCATTTTGATCACCGTCGCAGGTGCAGCAGCCTTAGGCCATCACCTATCTTACTGCGCCAACGAGTAACCTCCGACTCCAATGCAGCGACAGGAACAAACAGAAATAGCATTAAGTACACAAATGAACCAGAAAAAACCATCACCAAGAGATACAAAGAAGGATCTGTTGGCTTAAGTCCATGAAACAGCGAATCAGTTATCGCTAACACACCAAAAAGCAAGACGTTCAACAGAACTCCTGGCGTAACCGCCTTGAGTAGATCAGTTATCCTAGTCGGAATTGTTTTATACACTAAGATATAAAAGTAGATGACCCCAAACACCTGGCTAGCAAAAACACCCCATGCTACCCCAACAAGCCCCCAATTGATCCCAATAATACATGCCGTAACGCCTACAACTAAGTTAGCAGTCTGCGCTACCATTTCCTGTGTTAGCCGGTTTTGCGCCATCAGGACCACTCCGCACGGATTACCTATGATAAAACAGAAACTGACCATGGACAGAATTCTCAGAGGCTCAGCCGCTGCCAACCATTTCTCACCATAGACTATTCCTATGAAAGGCTCGGCCACCCACCATAGCCCCACATAAAAAGGTAGGACATAAACCATGAGCAGCGTAATTACGCGATAGAACATATATTTGGTCTGATCCAAGTCATCCTGCATCTTTGACATCGCCCGAAAAACTGTCTGGTTGACCGGACTACCAACCATTCCAAACGGCACTCTATTGAGGCTATCCGCCTTATTGAAAAGACCGAGAAAAGCAGGCCCACCAAGCTTACTCATGATCAGTTTTGTTGCTTCAGTTTTAATATGACTGAGTAGATCGTTAACTATTATCTTGAAACCATAGGAGCTATGCCTACGCATAATGGAAACATCAAAGTTAAGCCGCAGTCTTAACGGCGTAAAACGGGCCAATAAAATATTTCGGCAAACCCCACCCACCAAGCCCGAGAGGGTAAGACTCCAAACCCCCATGCCTCCTATTGCCATTAGGACACTTACAATCCCGGTTATAGCACTTGTAACAACTGTTACTATTGACCTTGTTTTGAAATCCATCTCCCGGTTCAACCAGGAGATACGCATAAAGGCGAATGGCCTAATCAGAAAAAACAAGGCCGAGACCCGCATCAAGTCCGAATAAAGTGGATTATCAAAATATTGAGCAAACCAAGGAGCCGTAAGAAAAAACCCGAGATATACCAAAAAACCTAGTGCAAGCTGCATAGTAAAAACCGCATGGAAGTCGCACTCATCAACCTCTTTTGCACGGATAAGGGCCTGCCCCATTCCACCGCTCGTCACCATACCCACGAAGCCAGTAAAAACCTGTATCGTGATAATCATGCCGAAGTCCGCAGGCACTAACAGCCTAGCCAAGACCACCCCGAATGCAAACTCCAGAACACGGTTACCTGTACTGCCGATTAGTAACCACTTGACACCGGTGCGTATTTTTTCACCTAGATTCATAACAGTAGATAACTTGTCACAGCTTAACTACCAGGCGAGGACCATTGTGGTCCTTGTCGATCTACTTTTTTCCTCACTGGTTCTTCCAATCCCTTTTCTCTGTCATGCTGAGCAAGCAGAACTTTGCAGATAACAACAAAGATCATCAAATGGTAAGTCAGATCAAAATAGGCCAGGCTCAGAAAAAAGCCACCACTACCATAACCAGCCAAACAGACCTGAGCCATCGCCATGAGGTCACCCATCCATTTCATATCCGGTTTATCTTTAACCCTTTTCCTTATTCTGCCAGCACTAACCCAAGTCATTAACCCAAGGCAAGCAAACATGACCAGGCCCACATAACCATGGTCCCCTAGAACCTGAATAAAAATATTGTGTGCTGCACGGCCACCAGGGTTTCGATCAAAACCGCCTCCCATGATGGGATTCTGTTTCGCGTAGTAAATCGTATCCTTCCACGCTTCTATCCGCCCCATAGCCGACCCATCTTGCTCATAGCTCTGTATCGTATCAATACGCATACCCCATTCCGCAGGCATAAAACTCAATATCGAATATGCAGTTGCAGCCAAAAAGATTGTTAATACAATTTTGCGTCGAGATTTCATGATCAGGAAAAATAGAACTACTATAAGCCCCAGAAAGGCCCCTCTCGAATGGGTGCCAATTATGGCAAAACAGGTAAGCACCATTGCTGCAGTTAGCCCCAGGCGAACCCATTTATTGGCAGTTTGTAATTGCAGATATCGCATGAGTGGAATAGTCATATTTAATGCTGTTCCCAGATCACCTCTGTTTTGTATAAAAGATCCAGTAGGCCCGAGCACCAGGTGGGATCCGCCTGTATTAATAGTAAAAATCCCTCCCTTAACTCCATAAAATCCAAGAGATAACACTATGACCCAAACGAGCATATTAAGCCGTTCCTTCGAGTTAATGAGCAAGACTGTGAGCAGCATAAACAACTGTATTTTCCAGACCTTATCCCATTTCATCCACGCCAAATCCTGGTATTCAGCAAAAAAGGTAGTGATCAACATCCAGATGACGAAGATCAGCAATAATGTGGCCTCGGCACTCCACTGAATCTTTTTTTGTTCCTTAGATATTAATATGGACAGCATGGTGACAATAGCCACGATCTGCGCAAAAGGCGCCTCGTAAGCAAAACCATAAGCCAGGCGATGGGGACTCATGTAGCCTAACCAGGACGAGACTATGATTCCCATGTAAGGTTGTCTTAGGACAAGCACGAGGCCAATGACTACTGCCAAAGTTACTGCAATATCTCTCATTGCGGAAACCAACGCACCCGCAAAGATAGATCAATATTTTCAAGCAGCCCCTCTTTCATTCGTCTGTCCAGCTCACGCTCATGCCGCCAAAGCCTGTCCTTGACTTGGTATAAAGCGCCCTTTTCGGCCTGCACTTGCCCAAATTGTTTACCGCTCCCCAGTTGATTGACTAGCTCTCCGTAGACCTTGGCGCTATCGCGCACTGCACGCCAGAACAGGGTCAATTCATCATCACCAGGCCGCACTTCCGGGCTGATATGCGCTACTAGCCGACCCGTATCTATACCTGCATCAATATAATGTATGGTGCATCCTATCTTTTCCGGTTCACCATTGTATAAAGCCAAGAAGGTGCAGTCGGCACCTCTGTACTCGGGCGAAAGACCGCCGTGAAGATTGACCATGCCAAGCCGCCCTTTTGTCAGCAGTTCACCCCGGATAAGCGAGGTACCAAATACAGCTATAAGATCAGGCGCCAATTCATCGGCCAGCCGAATCACATCTGGGTGGTTGATATGCGGCACCTCCCTGATCAACTCTGGATGGTCAAGTTTTGACTGCCCATCAGGGAAGAAAAACTCACTCTCTTGGTTTCCTGTATAACGGTGGCGGTCTCTGATCCAACGCCATAGCTTACGAAAAAATATTCTCGGCTTTAGCTTCTTTAGCAGTTTGCGTAGATTCCATTCACCCCCAGTCTCTTGCACGATAGCAAGAACCTCAGCGGCCTCACATAGTGCATTTGCCACATAGAGATGGCGCGGTGAACGGCCGCATAAAACCATAATCTTGAGCCTATCCATTGCTTGTTTCACCTTTAATCTTCGGTACCGGCGGCACCGAAATATCTGCTTCATCCATCATCAGCGCATCGGCGAAAAACTTGGCGGCCCAATTGGGATACTCGAAACGGGAATAATCACCCCAGATTGGCGTAGATCCAGCAATACCGCCGCGAATGGCATCATCCGTATCACTGAGCCGTTGCGTGGTCTTGAGATAGGCAAGACCGGCTCTTGCAGGAGCACGGAACTCATCACTGCCTGTAACCTGTGCAAGTCGGATCCAATTCAAACTCATCTGAGCAAGGCCGGTAAGACAGCAATAGCCTGCATCCGCCGCCCAATTGTCTTTGTAGGTGCCTGCCAACCAGCCATCATCTCGCTGCACCTCCATCATCGCCCGACCTGCCACCACCGCAGCTTGGAGATAACGTTCTTCACCAAGCAATACGCCAGACTCCAGAAAGCCTCGGATCGCATAGGCAATGGTATGGGTAAAGGGTGATCGTTCAGGTGTAAAGGCATTATCAGCAAACCATCCGGACTGTGCCTGCCGGCCCAGCGCCCAATCCAGATTCTGTTTTGCCGCCGAAATCAGTCCCTTATCCCCGGCCAACAGTCCAGTTGCGAGCAAAGCCCAAGTGCCACGGGTATTGTATACATGAGGAACACCGTTATGTTCGAACCTGCGCCAGCATCCATCCTCATCCTGCTGATTCTTGAGCCAGTGGCCAGCCCGAACAGCAGCCTCCAGGCATTCTTCCCTCGCCAACTGTGTATAACCAGCCACCATGCCGTGCATGATCTGACCGGTATTGAAGACCACTGGCTGGCTTCCCTCCTCACCAAAATGACCTGGGAATGCACCATCCGGCAATTGAATGGAAAGCTCCCAGTCAACCATCCGTTTTGCGCGTTCAACCAACTCAGGTTGTTTCAGGATATCCGCTGCCGCAAGAAATGTCTCGATGATATAACCCGTGGTCTCCGGATAGCTGGGCAACCAGCCGTCTTCAAAGCTCCATCCGGCAGATACACCGCCCGCATCGGGCTTCCCGTCTCTAACATCCTGGGCACGGCACAACCACTCAATGGCACTCCGCAGATGCACCTCATGCGCGTGCGAGGACTCCGATGCAGATCCAAACAGATCCGCAGCAATCAGCCTGGCATGGCGTGGCTGCCAGGGACGGTAACGGAATGGAAGCGAGATAAGTTTTGCGATATCCACGTGGTTTTAATCCTAAATTTTTATTCTTTGATCGGTAGCTGGCTAGCCGCCTTGAGGCCATCAGAAAGCGCTACTTTACTGACCACATACCGGTGCTTGCCAGAGGCCTCAGGTGGGATATTCTCAACCAAGCGCAGATCTACGCGAATATCTTCTCCCAAACGCTTACGCAGACCCGATTCAATCTCCATACGGCCAGCCTCCTGCCAGCGGGCATTCGGCGCCACTATCACTTCAATATCCCTAACCGTGTGCTGCACGATCTTAAACTCACCTACTCCTTCCACTGCCCGGAGTATATAAATAACTGCCAGTGCATGCATGATGGCTCCATCTGAACGCACCACAAAATCAGTCGTGCGGCCAAGCACCTCACTAATTACGTGCAGTCCACGTCCAGCCTGGCATAACTCATTCGAAACCCTAACAATATCCCCTGTACGATAACGTATGAACGGCTGTGCAAAAGACTCTAGGGCCGTCATTACCGCCTCTCCTGTATTCCCTGGTTCGACAGGATGCCCCTGTTCATCCAGCACCTCCAGAATAATACTCTCACTCATCAACAACATCTGGCCCTGAGGTGTTTCATGGGCGGTAAAGCCGATATCACGGCTCCCGAATTCATTGGCAACCGGTGCGCCAAAGGCATCACCAATCAATTCCCGTTGGTAATCAAACAGGGGTTCGCCGGTGGTGCAGACAACCTTTAGATGGGGCAGTTTGAAGCTAACCCCACAATCTGCAACATGAGCAGCCAATAACGCCAAGGAGCTTGCATAACCATAGATGCAGCGTGGCTGATACGCCTGGATCGCCCGTGCATACTCATCCATGCTGGCGGGAGACATTTCAAAGGCATTAAGCACCAATTGATTCAGTAGGCGGTCGCGTATGACTTTAACACGATCAGTCTTATTGAGTTCGACCGGAGCGCCCCACAGATACACCTCCCGGTCACCTGGCTCCACGCCCCACCAGCGCCGAGCCCGCATGCGGCCTGCTGCATCCGATGCCTGCCGCCGCCGGCCATAATAGAAGATCAGTGGCTGCCCGCTGGAACCTCCGGTATTGTATTTGTATGCACCACCCGGCACACCCCGCCATGCCATTTGCTCCCCATGGGCTGCAGCATCTGTTTTATCCATGGTCGGCAACCTGCGCAGGTTCTCCAGCGACACCAGGCCATCTGGGTTGATGTCTGCCGCATCCATGCGCTCTCTATACCATGGGCAATGGGTATAAGCCGCCTTGAGCAGACCGGTCAGTTTATTTTCCTGCAGCTTTTCCACCGCGGCCCGGGGCAGCAACTGGCTACGTTCCAACTCCTCAAGATACGCAAAGGTCGGACGCTTCAGCAGACGCTCATGCAGTGGATATATCAGGCGACGAGCTATAAGTGAGCTGATCATTTACCATTGACCTCCGTCTGTACACTCAATCTGGCTACCCCTCTACCCACTTTGGCCAGGGATTTGAATTCCTCCACCAGACAGGCCACCCGATTGTCCCATGCATTTTCCTCAGCATAGGCCTGAATCAAACTCCTGTTCCAATCCTTTTGAATCGCCGCCAGCAACCCGTCACATAATGCCTGGTGTTCACCAAAAGGGACAATAGTGCCCAGTTCACTCCGGCATACAACTTCGGCATTTCCACCCACATCTGTTGTAATAACTGGCAGCCCGCATGCCATTGCCTCAAGAAACACATTGGCCCAGCCCTCATTGCTCGTTGAGAGAACGAACAGATCAGAAGCAGAAAGCGGCCATTTAAGCTCCACTGAAGGCATTGGCCCAAGAAAGTGAACCCTTGTCTGTAATTGGAGCGCTGCAACCTGCTGCTCTAATTCAGCACGTCTATTTCCCTCAGGGCTTGCTCCCCCAACAATAAGGTAATGCAGATCAGGCTCCGCCTTGAGCAACTCCGGCAATGCTTCGATCACCCGGTGAAAACCCTTGCGTTCCACCAAGGCCCCGACCGAGATAAGCACCTTTGCGTCTGCCGGAATACCAAATCTAAACCGTGCCTCAGCCCTATCAACCCTGTGAAACTTTTCAAGATCAACGCCATTTCCCACTACACGGATTTTTGACGGCTCTATGCCCAGAGTGATGACATGCTGGCGTAGAGAATCAGAAACGGAGAATATGCAATCCACCCCTTTCAAAGCACTTATCAGTAAAGGGCGGAGCTTAGGGTTTTTACTGTGCGGTACTTCAGTTCCACGAAGCGTTACAGTTACAGGCACCTTTAACCATTTACCCAAGAGCATTGCAGCAAAACCATCCGGGTAGGCAAAATGGGAGTCCAGCAGATTGAAACCGGCCCCATTTTTTATCCGCCACAATGTCAGATAGCTTCCTACTGCCATGAAAAAGCCATCAAATTGTCTAAAAACACCTGGAATTGAGAGGAACTTTGGATGGTAGACCGTAATTCCATCCTGAACTTCTTTTGCAGGAGCAGGTTGCCGGTAATGGGGGCGGAAGCGGCGAATCAGCCCTTGCCCCGGAAACCAGGGCTTTGGGGAAACAACTGTAATCTGTAGATGCTTTCCCACCCTGAACATGCGTTCACGTATGAATACACCAGCATTTGGCGCGCCAGAGTGCGGAAAAAGGCTGGAAAATACCAATAATTTAGTTTGCTGCTCACTCATAAAAACACTTTAGTCATTAAAAACCACGCATGCAGACAGTTCACTCTACAAGGGGCGCAAGCAGGCAAGACGTCTTTTGATGGTAGTGGAGAACATAAATTTGGCAGAAATATTATGCAGCTGCAACTCTACACAGACTATTCGGTAAAAACAGTTTGGTTTTTCATCTTTCCCTAAAATGCGTCCCATAACACCTACTGCCAAATAAATTCCTGGATACAACTTATTCTCACGTCATTATAGAATAAGCCTCTATCACATAGGAGCGACAATTAAACGCAACTTCCAGAGGAAGAAGGATGCTGAATCTCTATTATCACTCTTCCACATCATATTCTTGCCCTCTTTTCAATTGGCCAGCACTTTGCTTATTTTAATTTCCGATGGACTTAGTCTTGCCTTGCTCAGGGATCATCCCTCTCAGACGTGCAATAGCAGCCTTATTCCAATCCTTATAACGCATCATGTCATTTTCTAAGCGGATAAGATGTGCACCGATATTCTCGGGGGTAAGGAGAGTACCAACAGGGCCGGTATTGCCCGCATCACAAGACAGCTGAAGCATCCTGCTTAACATCAAATCACCGTACTCCCGCCGGTAGTGAGCGGGCTCCCAAAACCACTGTAATATGGCCTTCTTATCCCCCAACATCGGCGCCTGCTCGGTTGAGAGTTGGTTGATATCGCTAAAGTCCCATAGCCTGGCTTCAAACTCAGCAGCCAGCTCAGCAAGTTGCCGTTTCCATAAAGCAAACTTGGGCCATTGTCCCGCCAGTTCCAACAAAATCAGATAGTAAGCATGGTAGGGGTTGATGAAAAGTACCACTCTGACCTCATGCTCAAGGGCAAACTGCAGGAACCGACGTACGCTCTCAAAATCTCGAGACCAATCGCTCTCTCCTTGAAACAGCTTGAGTCCTGGACGGGAAAACATTCTGGCCACCGTACGGTTCTTCTGCTTAAAAAGGACGCCCTGCCCTTCCCAGGCAATGATGTCTAGATAATCAAGTGCCGGGTTGAAACCATCCCTTCTAATTGTTGAAGCATGGGGGTTTTTCTGTTCAAAAAGGGTCGTCAAGCTGTCTTTCATTATGTCAAGAGAAAAGAGAGTAGTGAGATTATCTTCCAGCCGTTTCCAATAGTATTTTTTGTTCTCGCTACCATCAGCATTCACCCTTAGGCGCTCTTCAAAGCCTGCTCTGGCCGGTGGCCATAATCGCGGATCAGCCACCGCATCATGCAGTTTCAAAAAATCAAGGAAGTCCAGGCCCCAGAGTATAAGCTTCACTTCATTCCCGGCAATCGCATGCTGCAGTGTCCTGGCCTGCATATAAACGCTGGATCCGGGGAGCCCCAGATTGAATACGGGGAGCAGTGCTGTTGGCCAACACCCATTAGCTGGGTTCAACCCCATCTCAGGCCGTGAGTTACCACCGATGACGGCCCGAGGGCCAAAGCTAGTCACCTGGTAGGGTTTGGCTAACCGGACATGACTATCGGCGGCTGGTTTGACTACATTGAATCCATTGATCCGGTTGGTATTGAATAGTCCATAAGGATCCACCAGGTAGTTAAACGTTGCTGCAAGGCCGAGAAAGGCTAGCAACGCAACCAACCAGAGCTGGAGGAAATACCGGTATTGTTTCGGTGATATTGACATCAGAATTGGAAGTAGAGAAATTCTGACACACTGGTAAGCGCTAGCACGCCTAAAGCCGCCACTAGGCCGATCCCCAGTGACCAGCCATGTGAGGGCTGCCATTTCCACCGATCCACCAGTTGCTGGCCAAAGCAGATCTCATCCTTTTCATTGGACCGATAGGCCTTCAGTGCCGGCTCAAAGCGGGACATGATCTGTTGCGTATTGGGCATGAACAATACAGCCACCAGCAGGGTGCAGACCCAAAGATAGGTGGACACGAAATAAGAACCACCTCCCAGATAAACTCCGACACCCAGAGATTGTAACCACTGCCCAGCATCACCTAATCTAGCGACAATAGCATTGGGTAGAGCCACACCATTGACCCCTGCCATTCCCTCCAGGATAGCGATGGCGCTGTGAATATCACTGGCCCGAAAAAAGACCCAGCCTACCACCACAGCAATAAAAGTGATGAACCAAGCCATAAATTTGCTTGCCCGGGAACTTGCTACCCCGGAGTAGCCCATTAACAGGCGGACTCGATGCCAAGCGTGGTTAGCCGCAAGATAGAGGCCATGCAATCCACCCCACACAACAAAGGTCCAACCAGCGCCATGCCACAACCCGCCCAAGAGCATTGTCGCCATCAGATTAAAATAACGGCTCACCTTGCCTCGGCGGTTGCCACCCAAGGGAATATAGACATAATCCCGGAGAAACCGGGAAAGTGTCATGTGCCAACGACGCCAGAACTCCACAATACTAGTGGCCTTATAGGGTGAATGGAAGTTAAGAGGTAGACGTATGCCAAAAAGTCTCGCACCGCCAATAGCCATATCTGAGTAACCTGAGAAGTCAAAGTAAAGCTGCATCGTATAAGCCAATGCACCTCCCCAAGCCTCAAAGAAAGAGAGCGTCTCTCCCGATGCCGCCGCATCAAACACGGGGGTGCCATAACGGGCCACGCCATCTGCCAGCACCGCCTTTTTGAACAGGCCCATAAAAAAGATAGTCAAGCCGATGGCAATGTTTCCAACTTGGGGCTTTAAGGCATCCTGGCGCATAAACTGCGGCAGCATCTCCTTGTGATGTACGATGGGACCCGCGATTAACTGCGGAAAAAAGGTAACAAATAGGGCGTAATGGGAAAATCGGTACTCCTCAGTGATGCCATTATAGGCATCGGCTAGATAAGCGATCTGTTGGAAAGTAAAGAATGAGATGGCCAGAGGCAGCATGATTTGGCCCAAGTCAATGCTGGCACCGGTTATGACATTAAGATTGCTGACAAAAAAACCGGCATATTTGAAGTACCCAAGAGCACCAAGATTCAGCACAATACCCAGAGTCAGATAGAGCTTTCCCCTGGCAGCTTGTCTTTGTTTATGCGCACTGCTCAATAATTCTCCAAAGCCAAAATTTACAGCCATAGAGAACAGAATCAAAACCAGATAGACCGGATTCCACCAACCATAGAAGAAGAGGGAGGCGATGACCAACCAGGTGATAGCGGCCTCACGATACAATCGAGCAATGGCAAAAAAAACGACTAATGTAACTGGCAAAAAAAGGAATATAAATTCGTAGGAATTAAACAACATACAGCACTTCCTTGTTTGATCTGGCGCTTCTATATGGCATCTGAATCGTGCTGCATGGTGGCCCGGAGTTGTTTTTGTGCATATATTAACTTAGTAGTGCCAAGGTTCCCAGAAGAATCCCGTCTGCATAAATTATATATCCATCAGATAGTCTTCTCTATTCAACGACCCAGATCCCGGTTTCAAAGACTATAATTTTAAGAAACCCAACTGCCGGGAAACTTGTTCCTGTTAGAAGGTGCAAAGAAACATATTTGGAAGACTGCCTGCTCAAAGGTAGGTATAATTTTTAGTTCTCTTGAACTTAGCACCACTTACTGCACGAGATATTGTGATTTCTTTTCCGGATAGCTACGCGTGAAAATACTGCAATCTCTGATTTTCACTTTTGGCTATCGCAAAATTTCCGTCTTATTTGCCGTTATCATTATTCAGGTTGGAGAGCTATTTCTACTACAGCGGATGTACAGCCTCTTCACCGGTGGCTTTCTTCAACCCTACTCCTACCTCAGATGGACAGACCGCATTGCCTTTATGGGTTTAAGCATCTGGATGGATCTAGTTTTGCTCGGCGCTGTTGGTGCTGCTTGGTTCCGGGTTACAAACCGCTACCGAATACAACCATGGCTGGCTGGATTTAGCTATATATTCTTTACCTCCTCAGTCATAGGAATCTGGCTGGCGGCGAAATACAAAGTTCTTTCTTATTTTAACGACACGCTCAATTTCCTGATTATCCAAAATTTAGGGGGAGGAAGCCTGGTAGAGGCGCTTATATACGCCACTAATGAAGCCTCCATCTTCTGCTTGGCGGTTATCGCCTTAGTCTTATTGTTCATAATCGGATTGCGGGTAACAAGCAAACTGGAGAAAATCAGCACAGCTCCTCCAGGATTCATCCTGAAAGGAAACGCCCGGATATGTTTTCTTGCTAGTATTACAGCTGTAACCATTGGCCTGGCCGCCCTGATCAACTCTAATTCTGTTCTGCGCTATGGATTGATTAAAAAAACCTCTTATGCATTGATCAGTAATGCACTTGATGAGCTTAGTGACTTTGATGGCGACGGCACAGGGCTCTTTACTTTTCCGCCATACCCGGCACTGCTGGATTCAGCAATCTATCCAGGCGCCCTGGATTACCCCGGTAACGGTATTGATGAAGATGGTTATGGAGGTGACTTTCAGTGGCCAGGCCAAGCGCAAGACCAACTGGAGGCACTATCACCCATAGCGGGCAAACACATCCTGATGATCATGCTTGAGAGCGGCCGGGGAGATATACTGGGTTACATGCTGAATGGCCAGATCATCGCACCCCACATAACCACACTTGCTGAAAATGGCAGCAGCATCAAATACGCATATAGTCATACCGGCTATACCACCACCTCCATCACCGCCCTATTCAACCGTACATTATCTACCCAGCAAGATCGTACCCGGCTAACAGACTTCCTTGAGCAATCTGGGTATACAATCTCTTCCATCTCCGGACAGGATGAATCTTTTGGAAACATGGCATCCTCCACGGGAATGAGCGACCCAGGGCGGTATCTCTTTGATGCACGGTCTGCGCTTGACGACCGGGTATTTCCCAGCAAATCTTCCGGCAGCCTAAGACTGAGTGAAGAACGGATTGTGCGGCAATTTTCAGAGCGGACCGCTGAGCTTGACTGGAGCACCCCCCAGTTTTTCTACATCAATCTGCAGGCAGCTCATTTCCCCTACAGCCATCCCGGCATGCCTAACCTAATAAACAGGCAGCCAATTCCCCGTTCGGATATCAATGAAGCCAACCGTCCCTGGCTTGAAGCCACGTACTGGAACGCACTCGCTGTGGCGGACCAGGCAGTCGGGGCGATGATCAAGCGGCTTAAGGAACTTAACGTTTACGAACAAACCACCATTATGATCCTTGCCGACCATGGGGAGTCTCTATTTGATGACCACTTTCTGGGACACGGCCATGCCTTGAACCAGACCCAGACCAGGATTCCACTGGTGTTTAACCGCCCAGGAATCAGGGTAAACAGTGCTGTTGGCCAAACTGATATGGCCGAACTTCTTATTAAGGTGGCCACCGGTCGTTTCGATGAGGCCAGATGGAATGCCACAGAGCACCCCGTATTTCAACTCGTCGGTTCTCTGCATAAGCCTTTGCTGATTGGTACCGTCTCTTATGGAGAGATTCGCACCATTATAGATTTTAGGACACGCAATGTCTTTTTCAGTGACCTTAAAAGATGGGAGGATTATGACGCTGCCCTCAAACACCCAACCCTTGGGGCACGTACGCGTAAATTGATCAACCTATGGGAGACTGCACGCTGGGAAGATTATCTCTCACGCAATCAGCATAACAACTAGTACACCGTCCAGGTTATATTGACGGACTCAGTTGGTCTGTCAGCGTTCAGGGCAAGGCGCGCCTCGCAGCTAATGGCCTTAGTCCTTAGCAAGAGGCGCAACGCGGCCATGAATGCTGACAGGCCAACCCTTCGGG
>JAJRZI010000080.1 GCA_024275295.1 Gammaproteobacteria bacterium
CGACGCTTTGGCCTGTGATGGCATTGATCCCTTTTATAGCTCCGCTTTTTGGTGTGCCGCTGAGAACAATATAGTCATAGGTCAGGGTTGCCGGGACTAGCTCATATTCTCCGTGTTGCCGTCTCTCTTGTGTTGTGAGTCTGCTGGATTTCCTGCGTAGGCGGCCAGGGTAGAGACGATCCAGTGATGTTCTCATCTGCTCCCCCGGCTGGGCTATCCCATCATGGTTGATGTCGCGATAGAAGCGTGGCGTGCTGCCGTGGACTGTAAAATCATTCAGGTCTATGTCAACCGGGCTGTTGCCGGACGCGGCAAGGCGCAGGGTGAAACCGGAGGTGGGCATGATGTGGGTCTGATACTGCAGCTGCTGTGATGAATAGATGGCCAGCAGTATTTTGTAACGTGTCTCCAGAATTTTACTGTCTTGTGCAATAGCTGCATGGAAGTCAACCAGGGTGAGGGGTACAGCATGTTGTGTCTCCAGTACCTGTTGGTCAACAACCTGATCGCGGTAGATGTCGGCCTTCAGATCTGGAAGAATCCTGTCGGCATACTGTTGAAAGCGTGTGACCTGTTCATCTGCCGGATGCTTGATTAGCTGCTGATAGGCAAACCGGTCGCGCTCAAACTCCAGCACAGGGTTCAGTGCCACCCGGGTCAAGAGGGGGTAGTGCGAAGCATCCTTCTTATATACAGCATTCCAGTAGCGTACATCCCAGGCAATGGGTTCAAACTGCCCCAGGTAGGGGTCGAAGTAGAGTTTGTGGTTATGCACCAAATCGCGGTGGTGGGTGCCGAAGTAGCTGTCCAGTGCGAACAGGGCGTAGAACTTTTCTGTATTTAAGAGGCGTCTGAACTGTTGGTAGAAAGTGACTGGATCATCGCTATTAATGATGTCGATAAAACGTGCTATATCACTGCGGTCTTCCGCCTGTTCACGATTACGTGCCCCACTTTTGCCCCACATCAGTGGATCTTTCCACAGCAGGCTGGTGCCCCCTTTGTCAAATTCACTGTAGGCATCGAAAATGCGTTTATTGCCCCTGACCACATCGCCATACAGCAGATCGCCGTCGTAGAGGCTGCCCGGCATGCGCCGGTTATTGCGCAGAAAGGATTCATCTATTTGGCTGAGGTAGATATAGACCCCCCGGTATTCGTTATTCAGAAACAGCCGAACCGGGTGGTATTTGGGGGCCAATAGACCGTACTCCCGCGCCAGGTCATAGCTGACGCAGTCGCGGCAGATCGAGGCATCGGGCGGATTGATCAGGTTAAAACGTGATACCCCGTCCAGGGTGGTGTATTTGGGCAGTTTGACGCGGAATGATTTCTGCGCATAGAGCCAATGGTTGGGCATGCCGCCACGGTAGCGAAATTCTGCCTTGATGGGCGCACCATCCAGTCCTTTTCTGATAAAGCCGGTAACGTACTGCTCGCGTCCACTGCGCGGTAGATCGCTGTTGAGCTGCTGGATGCTCTCCTCTGCAATGGTGATGTAGTAGGCGGGCAGTGCACTTTTGGCGGGGAGGGCGCTGCTGCGGATCTTGATGAGATCCGCCATGATGACCCGTTTCAGGTGGAAGTGAAAACGATCCAGATCGAGCGTAATGGGGAAGCCTTTGGTTTGTTCAAAACGGTAGAAATCCTCCAGTGCCTCGATGCTGTAGTGCAGTATGGGCAGCAGTGGCAGTATCGCCAGCAGTGCGAGCACCGTGGGCAGGCGTGCCAGGTATCGTGAAAACCTTGGGTTCATTGCTTGCCCTTTGTTGCATGTCGACTCAGTATCAGCCAGAGCAGCAGGCCACCAATCAGTGCCAGGATCAATGCCTGTGATAGGGCGATGAGTAGCGGGTAGCGCGTGGTCAGATCCAGTAGTGGAAAGGCCTCCCGGGCTGCCTGCCAGTAGCGCTGATAATGCCTGTCTGTGGTGATGCTCCCAATCTGTTGGGTAAGCACCTGCTGCTCAAAGCGGCCTGCCAGATCGTCTATAAAATTCTGCTCCATCGGGTTGAGTGAAAGATTTTCTTGGCACCCTGTTGGCTTTATCTCAAATTCGTAGATATAGAGGCCCATGCCGAATGCTGATGTCTCGATAGCGCTGAAGCCGATCTGTAATACCGGCGTTGTGTATTTTCGGATGACGAAGTTCTTGCGGTTGAAATCGAGTATCAGCACTGGCTTCAAGGTCAGAGGGGTAGCGATGCCGTGGGTTGTCAGGGTGGCGAGAAACGGCTTCCGCTCACTGCGTTTTATATGGCCCAGCAGCGGGTGCTTGTCCAGTGCGGTCAATTTGCGCCGATAGTTTTTTGCCTCGAAGCGGCTCTTTTTACCCCCGGGGAGCTGGAGGGTGATGTCAACGGGGGTCTGCTTATTGTGGCGGATCTTTTCGTGGAACAGCAATGCCTTTCCGGATCGCAGCAGTTGGAGATCGGGTGTATCGAAATAGCTGAAGCGCCCCTGGTAAAGGGTTGCAGTCTGGTTGAGGGCCTTGGGTATATCGTCAGCGCTGATGTTCGAGCCTATATCGTTAAAGCGTTTCAGGGCGTCAACCAGTTTTGCCTCATGGATCTGGATGCGGGTTGGCTGGATTGCCTTGCCCTTTGGATGGCATGTCTCTGCCGCCAGTGAGTCAGGTGGCATCACCAGCAGGAGGCAGAGGCAACCGGGCAGGACAAGTCGTGGCCACATGCTCAGGCAGATGCCATGCCGTCTTCGTACGAAACCAGGGTTGCCTTCTCGACCAGACCGTTCTCACGCATCTGTTCAACAAACTCAAGCTTTTCCTGTGCCACCTTGATCTCGAATACCAGCTCGTTATGGTCAGCGGTCATCACCTTTGATTTGAGGCGCATGGAATCAGTTGCACCAGCAACCTGCTGAATGATCGCTTCTGTATCCCCATTGGGTGGGAGTTGGCAAACCAGCAGCCAGGTCCAGTTATCGCTGCGGTCGCGGGTGAGCAGCAGCAGGAATATTGCAATCAGGATGGCGCCCAATACGGATATATTGTAATAACCGACGCCATTGGCGATGCCGCTCGAGATAGCCCAGAAGAGAAAAACCAGATCCATGCTGTCCTTGACCGGGGTGCGGAAACGTACGATGGAGAGGGCGCCGACCATGCCCAGGGAGAGCACCAGGTTGCCGCTGATGGTCATGATGACCAGCGAGGTGACGACCGAGGCGAGCACCAGCGAGACATTGAAGCTCTTCTGATAGAGCACACCCTGAAAGGTCTTTTTATAGATGTAGTAGATAAACATCGCCACCAGGAATGAGATCATCACATGGGCGATGATATTGAGGGTGGTGATGCGCTCTGCGCCGCCCATCGACATGGCTACAAAACTCTTTTGCAGCACATCGGCAAAGGTTGTTTGATCCATTGGTTTAGTTATCCTCCCATTTCTGGTGTTTATCGTGGCGGCGGGCAATGGCGTATTTGCTGATGGCCGTTCGCTCCAGTGGATGTTGGTGAATGACTCCACGAATATAGTTCGGCAAGTAGCCGTTGAACTTGACCTCCAGGATCTGCCGTCCCGATAGTAGCATAGGGACTGCGCCATCATTATTGGCAAATAGATCCAGCCGGGTGGTGTTGCCGCTCAGATGCCGATCCAGGGTGATACGGGTATTGAAGGCGGGGTAGGTAAAGGCCTCGCGCCAATACTCAACGATCGCAACCGGCCGGTAGCCTTCGCCTGCCAGCATGCCATAGAATCCGGGCGCGGCCGGATGATCGCTCTCCAGCAGGGCGCTGTAGTCACCGTTCTGTACACGCAGTGCAATAGCCCGTGGAATGATGGCTGTGCGTTTGTCGATCTGCTGGTTGAGTTTGTATTTCACCTCGAGCTTGACCTGTTCCGCTGCCTCATCATAGATCCGCAGGCGGATCTTTTTACGCATCAGATCGCCGGACTGTTTTTGATAGAGATCACGGTCACTGGCGGTATCAAAATAGAGGCTCTTGATCCGGTAGCCCTGCATCGGGATGGAGTGAGGGTCGCTCTGCAGCAGATGACACAGGCGCCGCGCCAATAGATCGGCCTCGGCCTGGTTGATGTAGTATTTTAATTCGTGGCGCTTGACGGTAAGGGTTGACATTTATTGGATCTGCTTCTGCAAATAGGACTGGAAGTCTGCTGGTTGAGTATAGCTTAATTTAAGTGCTGCCTTGGTTATGCCCTTCAAAAGGATGATTGTTATGTGGAGGTAAAAACGGGGGGGTATTGTCACAAGTGGTAAAGAAAAAAGGTGGAAATTTATAATTATAAATTGCTGGCTGGTTTGTTATCACACAGACAGTTGCTGTGCGTTTATTCAGTTTAAATTAAATTGAGGAAGGGCAGAAATAACTCTGCCCTTCCTCAATTCTTAGACTCTGATAATACTTAGCAGTATCCAGCAGCTCCGCAGCTGCCTGCTTGGCTCCATGTTACTGCGCCGTTTGCTAAGGATGGGGTAAGCTTGTAGGACTTACCGCCAACAGTGGATGCGCCGGTAGCTTTGATTACACCGCTTGCAGAGACTACAACGGTTGAAACATTCGGGCCACCTGCTGCACCGGCAAGGGCTGCCTTGACGTCATTATTTTTGGAAGAGACGCAGTTGCCCAAGCCGCCATCGCTCATGGCACAGAGCTCGACTGCTGTTTTGAGGGCGGATGTGGCTAAAACAACCTCAGAAAACTTTGCCTTTGCTGTGTAAGTTTGATAAGCAGGCAGTGCAATGGCGGCCAGAATGCCGATAATGGCGACTACGATCATCAGTTCGATCAGGGTAAAACCAGCTTGTACTTTTTTCATGGTATCTCTCCAATAAAATTATGTATGTAAATGGTCAGGCCCGAGGTGGCGGCAGCCACGCTCTTTGTGAGCCTTCGCATCCCTGCGGCACCCGGGTAGGCTGACCATTTCAATTTGAGCCCGGCGGATGTCTGTTTCCTGGAAGATATAGAGCAGGTAGTGTGCCAACATCTTCGTTTCAGTCAGGTTTACGGCGATAGGGGGCAAAACTTTACGGCTTTATCGGGTTTTTTTGGGTTTCAGGGCACTTTGGGAATTGCGTTCGTTTGGGCGACAGGAATGCCGTTCAGAAGAGGGGATGGCGGCTGTCGGCCAGCGGCACAATGTGACGTAAATTGTCACTTTGGTGAGGTTGCTGCTGTTTTGTGGCGCGTTAATTTAGATGGATTTACAGGTTGTCCAACTGGAGCGCCAGGTTAAAAAGCCCTATTCTCTTATGAGTTGAAGAAACTCTACTATACCAATAGCTTCGGTATTCCCTGCCATGGGAAAGCGCTCTGATCCGGCATATACAACAAATTTATGGGTTGCGCACATATCCGCACAGGCCAAATGAAACCCTTTTCCCACCTTTGGAGCAACAGAGCGTTTGACTTCTATGGCCCAAATCTTCTGGCCTGGCCCTTCCAGAACCAGGTCAACTTCTGTCTGGCTGGTTGTTCTGTAGTGGCTATATTGCCATTTGTTAGAGAGTGCCGTGATGATGTTTTCAATAATAAACCCTTCCCAGCTGCTTCCCATGGATGGGTATCCAAGAAGTGTTTCGTAATCGGATATATTGAGCAGGCGGTGCAAAAGCCCGGTGTCCCGCAAATAGATTTTGGGTGATTTCACAAGGCGCTTCTTTGTGTTGCCTGCCCATGCCGGAATTTGCCGGATCATATAAAGGTCTGTCAGGGTATCCAGATAATTGCGGATGGTGGTATGGGAAACCTCCAGGCTTTTTCCGAGATTTGACAGGTTGACCTGTTGGCCGTGGATATGGGCCAGCATCATCCAGAACCGGCGCATTCTGGCGGCTGGAATGCGCAACCCCATTTGAGGGATATCACGTTCAACATAGGAGGATATAAAGTCAGACCGCCAATTCCAGCTTGTCTCATCGTTCTCTGCGAGATAGCTGTCGGGAAATCCCCCCCTGAACCATAGTTTTTCCGGGTTAAATCCCAAAGGGTCTGTGGCTTGAACTTCCAGGATAGACAGGGGGGGTAGTTCCAAAAACCGAATGCGACCTGCCAGGGTTTCGGATGATTGCTGGAGAAGGTCGCGTGACGCTGATCCTAAAAGCAGAAATTGTGCGCTTTTTTCACCGGCTTGTTTGCGGATATCGACCAACCCTCTCAAAACACGGAAGAGGTCGGGTTTGCGCTGCACCTCGTCAATAATGAGCAGATGGTTCTCGTAGCGCCGTAAATAACCCTCTGGATCGTCTAGCTTGGCAAGGTCAGAGTCCAGTTCCAGGTCGAGGTAGGATGTTGGTTTGTCTGTGTACTCTTCTCCAATCTCTAGCGCCAGCGTGGTTTTGCCAACCTGTCTTGACCCCAGCAGTGCGACAACGGGCATGGAGTTAAGCGCGTTGGTTAAATCAGTTTTCAGGAGACGCGGTATCATTTGTGAATTATGAAAGTAAAACTTTCAAATTACAATAAATCTGGCGGTTAATATGGTTTTTTGAATTATTTCTAATCCAGCCCCAGCTTTTCTAATCGATATCGCAGGGCACGAAAGCTGATGCCCAGTTTTTTCGCCGCTGCGGTGCGATTCCAGCGGGTCTCTTCCAGTGCCTTGATGATGGCCTGCTTTTCGATGTCACCCAGGTACTCCTCTAGAGGCCGATCTGGATTGCACTCTTCTCCCTCTGTTGCGGTCTCCGGCAGTTGGAGGTCTTCAACGGTTACCCGGTTGTTTTCACACAGGGTGACAGCCCGCTCCAGCGTATTTTCCAGCTCTCGGATATTTCCGGGAAAGCAGTAGTTGCAGAGTGCATCCATGGCCGATGCCTCGATCCCTATCTTGGGCAGGCTGTTTTTTCTGGCCAATTCGGTGAGTATGTGGTCAGCCAGAAGCTCAACATCGCCTTCCCGCTCACGCAGTGCGGGGAGATGCAGTTCAATCACATTGATGCGATAGAAGAGATCCTGGCGGAATTCGCCTCTGTTCACCAGCTCGGCCAGATCCTTGTGGGTGGCGCTGAGAATACGCACATCAATGGCGCTCTCCTGCTGGGCACCAATCGGGCGGATCGACTTCTCCTGGATGGCGCGCAGCAGCTTGACCTGCATGCCAAGTGGCAGATCGGCCACCTCATCCAGAAACAGGGTGCCGCCGTGGGCAGCCTGGAATAGCCCCTCCTTGTCGAAGACAGCGCCGGTAAAGCTGCCTTTTTTGTGACCGAAGAATTCGCTCTCCATCAGTTCATGCGGGATGGCGCCGCAGTTGACGGCAATAAAATGGTTCTCGGCGCGTGGCCCCTGGGAGTGGATCAGCCGCGCCGCCAGCTCTTTGCCGGTGCCTGATTCACCACTTATATATACAGGCGCCTGGCTGCGGGCGAGTTTGGCAACCATACTGCGGATGCTCTCGATAGCCGGGGAGCGGCCAAGCAGTTTGGGTTCGTTGGTTGTGGCTGAGGGAGATTGGGCCTGGGGTCGAACGGGCTTGGGTTGACGCAGTTTCAGTGCGGCTTCAACCAGTCGGCGCAGTATCTGTAGATCCACAGGTTTGGATACGAAGTCAAAGGCACCGGCCTTCAGCGCCAGAATAGCGGACTCCATATTGCCATGGGCGGTGATCATGGCGACCGGCAGCTCGGGGTAGCGGCTGCTGATCTGCTCCACCAGTTCGATGCCGTTGCCGTCAGGCAGCTGCATATCGGTCAGGCAGAGATCAAAGTGCTCCTGCTCCAACAGCGCATAGGCCTGCGCCAGGTCAGCGGCTGATCGGGTGGTGATATCCATGCGGCCCAGGGTGATCTCCAGCAGCTCACGGATATCCGGCTCGTCATCGACAATCAGTGCGATAGGGTTTGTCACGCGTTAAATACCTTCTTTCTCAGTCCGGGGAAACTCATGCGGAAGCAGCTGCCGCCATCGGGATTGGGAATATACTCCAGCCGTGCCCGATTGGATTCGCTCAACTCCTTGGCGATATAGAGACCCAGCCCGGTGCCGCTGCTGCGGGTGGTGAAAAAGGGCTCGAAGATCTGGCGAACAGTGTCAGCGTCGATGCCGGGGCCATTGTCGGTGATGCTGATGTAGGGGCCACCGGATTCAGCCGTCATGCCGCCGTTGATGCAGAGCTGGAGCTGGCTGATATCCTGATGAAAATGATCCATGGCGTTTTCCAGCAGGCTGACCAGCACCTGGTGCAGCTGGCTGGGATCGACCCGGATGCGGGTCTCCTCTGGATCGACCTGTACGGCGAGATTTTCCAGCGTAAGGCCCTTGTCATGCCGGGTCTCTTCGGCCAGCTCTTCCAGAAAGGGGAGCAGCTCAATCTCCTCTGCCTGGGTGCGGTTTCTGCGTGAGAGTTGCAGTACATTCTCAATGATGCCGTTTACCCGAGCCGAGTTATTGCGAATAATCTCGGTGAGCCGTTTGTCACCACTATCAAGCGAAGGGGACTCCTCCAGCAGTTGGCCTGCATGGCTGATGGCGCCCAGCGGGTTGCGGATCTCATGGGCGATGCTGGCGGTCAACCGCCCCAGTGAGGCGAGTTTCATCTGCTGTAGCTGCTCGGTGGCCAGGGCGTAATCCTCAAGGAAAATCAGCGTGCCAATGGTCTCTTTTCCGCCCAGGGGGATAAAGTTGGCCTGAAGATCACGGCCTCCAGCGGTCGATCTGAATATCTGTCTCTCATGGCTGAGGCTCCGTTTCCACGCTTTGAGCTGCTCCGCCAGCGCCAGACAGAGCTTTGCCAGTGACAACTCCTGCTGCGTATCCGCTATCCCCAGCAGATTCCAGGCAGCCTCGTTTTTTAATCGAACACGGCCTGCGCTATCGGTAATGATGATGCCGGTCTGCATGTGCTGAATAATGTACTCATTGAGCTGCGCCATATTGGCCAGATCCAGTTCACGCTGGCTGGCCAGCCGTTCACTCTCTATCAGGCGTTTGTAGAGCACATCGGCCAGCAGCGCCATGGCAAAAAAAGCGGCACCCAGAAGCCCGGCCTGGGTGTAGGCGGTGGCCGGGATCTGGTGATAAAACTGGATGAAAAGCTGTTCAGCCAATATCGCAATGGTAGCTGTTGCGGCATACAGGAGTGTGATGTGTTGGCGTATCGTGAGGCTGCCGGCGGCAATGGAGACCAGCAGCAGCATGCCAAGGCCGGTCTCTGCGCCGCCGCTGGCATGCATGAGCAGTGTGATGGCGGCAATATCGGTAAAGACGGCAAAATCGGTTTGATGCTCATAAGAGAGTGATTTCAGCGCCAGAATGACGCCACTGCTGAGCACCAACAGGGAGTAGCATGCCGCCGTGAGTGCGTAGAGTGTTGGGTTGTGGCTGCCCAGCATGGCAGGTGGCAGGTTAAAGAAAAACAGGATGGTGAAGGTGCTGGAGAGCAGCAGCCGATAGATAAAGAAGAGTCTTAGCAGATCCTTTGGGTGAGCCTGTCCTGGCGGCCGCAGGTTTTCAGAGCTATTGTTTGTGCTTTGCCTGGTGGGCATGGTGCGCTGTGGTTTTGAAATTTTGCCAAAGGTTGATCTTTAAATCAGAATAGCACTGTTTTTATGTTTTAAGATATACAGGCAGCTTGTAAAACGCTCCGCAACAGAGGATTTTTTATTGAACCTTCGTCTCTCATTAGCACAGCTTAATCTCTTGGTGGGTGATATCGCCGGTAATGCAGACCGCGTGATTCAAGCGGCCCGTCATGCCCGTGATAAACAGCATGCCGATGCTGTAATCTTCCCTGAACTCACCCTGACGGGCTATCCACCGGAAGATCTTCTGCTGCGACCTGAATTGATGCGACGGGTTGAAGAGGCGTTGGCCCGGATTGCTGCAGCTACGGCAGGTATTGATCTCATCCTGGGGTATCCACGGATGCAGGGCGGAGAGATGTTTAATGCTGCAGGTGTGATCCGAGAGGGTGAGATTGTGGCTGAGTATCACAAACAATCCCTGCCAAACTACAGCGTATTTGATGAAAAACGCTATTTTGAGCCTGGATCTGAACCCTGTCTATTTGAGATCAAAGGCCTCCAGGTAGGGCTGACGATATGTGAAGATATTTGGGAGGAAGCGCCCGCTGCCCAAGCGGCATCTGCAGGTGCACGACTATTATTGAATCTCAATGCCTCGCATTACCACAGTGGCAAGGCACCGGAACGGGAGCAGTTGCTGCAACAGCGCGCCAGTGAAAACGGCCTGCCCATCATCTATGTCAATCTGGTGGGCGGGCAGGATGAACTGGTCTTTGATGGCGGCTCCTTTGTGATGGATGCCCAGGGTGAGCTGGTGCAGCGCAGCGCCTACTTTTGTGAGGATCAACCTCTGGTGGAGATTGATGCTGAGGGTGTGATCAAGCCTGGAAAGATTGAGGTGCGCCCCAGTGAAGAGGCGGCCATCTATTCGGCGCTGGTATTGGGGGTGCGGGACTATATCACCAAAAACGGCTTTAAAGGGGCTGTGCTGGGGCTCTCCGGAGGCATTGATTCTGCCCTTACACTGACCATAGCGGTTGATGCCCTGGGTGCCGATCAGGTCGAAGTGGTCATGATGCCATCGCGCTACACAGCGGATATGAGCAATGAGGATGCGGTGGAGGAGGCCGGATTATTGGGTGTGCAGTACCGCTCAATCCCCATCGAACCCGCGTTCACCGCCTTTCAGGAGATGTTGGCAGAGGAGTTTGCCGGCCTGCCAAAGGATGTTACCGAGGAGAATATACAGGCACGCTGCCGGGGTATTCTGCTTATGGCCATCAGCAATAAAAAAGGGAAGATTCTGCTGACGACAGGTAACAAGAGTGAGATGTCGGTCGGCTACTCTACCCTCTATGGTGATATGGCGGGCGGCTTTGCCCCGATCCGGGATGTGCCAAAGATGATGGTCTATCGGTTGGCGCAGTACCGCAACAGCCTCTCCCCGGTGATCCCCCGGCGGGTGATTGAGCGTCCACCCTCGGCTGAGTTATCCCCCGATCAGAAGGATTCAGACAGCCTCCCCCCCTATGAGGTATTGGATGCCATACTGATGCGCTATGTAGAACAGGATCAAAGTACAGAGCGGATTATCGCAGCAGGCTATGATGAGGCTACGGTGCAGCGGGTCACCCGCCTGGTGGATCGCAATGAATATAAACGTCGTCAGGCGCCACCGGGAATCAAGATCACCCGGCGGGCATTTGGGCGTGATCGGCGCTACCCGTTGACCAGTGGGTTTTAGTAAAGAGAAAGGCATGCTTTAATGCATGCTGCTAAAATGACTGTATCCATTAGAACCACGGGAGTTGAGAGGCGATGAAAAAAGTTGACGCAATTATTAAACCCTTCAAGCTGGATGACGTGCGCGAAGCGCTCTCTGCTGTTGGTATTACAGGTATGACGGCCACGGAGGTTAAGGGTTTCGGGCGTCAGAAAGGACACACTGAGCTCTATCGTGGAGCAGAGTATGTGGTGGATTTTCTGCCCAAGATCAAGATTGAGATCGCAATCAATGATGAACAGCTGGATGAATGCATTGAAGCGATAACTGCCGCCGCACGCACCGGCAAAATTGGCGATGGCAAGATTTTTGTGACCTCGGTTGAGCGGGTAATTCGCATCAGAACCGGGGAAGAGGACGAGACGGCAATTTAATCTGCTCCTCTTAAAGGAGGCTAGTACTCCAACAATATTAAGTTGTTGGAGTACTAGTTTTTATCCAGCTCCAGATATTCCCAAACCTTGCGCCCCAGTGGTTTTGAGTTGGCGTCACCTTCATCAAGGTAGTCAAATTTGCCTTTGGCTTTATTGACTGCAAGTACCCGGCGGGCGTCTGCAGATAATTGGTCCAGCCCCAGTTTATCGTACGCCTCAATCATGGTCTGCAGGGCCTCTCTTACAGCGGGCGCGCGCTGGTAGTTTTCAACAACATAGACACCGCGATTGGCCGCAGCGAGATAGGCGCCGCGATCCAAATAATAGCGGGCAACATGCACTTCATGTTTAGCGATATTATTGCGCAGATAGAGCAACCGCTTGCGGGCGTCTTTGGAGTACTTGCTGTTTGGAAATTTACGCACCAGCTCAGAGAAGTCATCGAATGAATCCATGGCGGCCCCGGCATCACGCTGGGATACATCTGAGGGGATGAATCGGTCGACAAACCCGATGCTGCGGTTAAAGTTGACAATGCCTTTCAGGTAGTAGGCATAGTCAACATGTGAGTTGCGCGGGTGGAGTTTAATGAAGCGATCCAGCGCAGCCAGTGCAGATTCCGGCTCATCATATTGGTAATAGACGTAGGCAACATCAAGCTGAGCCTGGGTGGCGTAGCGGCCAAAGGGGTAGCGCGCCTCCAGCTTTTCATAAAGCTCAATGGCCTGCTCATAATCCCCTTCTTTCATGGCCGTAGAGGCCTCAGTGTAGAATTTGCTGGCACTCCAATTTTGGCTCTTCTCCTTATCCTTGGGTAGCCAGGAGCAGGCAGAGAGCAGTGATATCGCCAGGAGCAGACAGAGGGTGCGGGTCATAGCCATGGTGTTTTGTATGATTATATTCACTGGAAAACAGGGATCGTGAGTATACCTTAAAAGCGGTAAAACAGGCACAGTGGCTTCGCCTTTTGCAGGTTATAATCAACTATCGCATTTTAAAAAGGCCAAACCGTGACGATTGAAATCAGACATCTGCATGCGCAGATTGAACCAGAGCAGGCAGGACAGCGCCTGGACCAGGCCATGGCAAAACTGTTTCCCGACTACTCGCGCAGTCGTCTGCAGCAATGGGTAAAACAGGGGCTGGTTACCGTGGATGGCCAGACGTGCCGCCCGCGGGACAAGGTGCAAGGGGGCGAGCAGATCAAACTTGAGGCACGACTGGAAGAGCAGGTTGAGTGCAGCCCCCAATCCATTCCACTGGACCTGATCTTTGAGGATGAACATCTGCTGGTGATCAATAAACCCGCAGGACTCGTCGTTCACCCGGCCGTGGGCAATCGGGATGGCACCCTGCAAAATGCCCTGCTGAATCATGATCCCAACCTGATCCAACTCCCCCGGGCAGGCATCGTGCATCGTCTGGACAAAGAGACCAGCGGCCTGCTGGTCGTGGCCCGTACACTGATGGCACATAAAATCCTGGTCGAGCAGTTGCAGGCCAGAGAGGTAAAGCGTGAATACCGGGCTGTCGCAAAGGGTGTACTGGTTGCTGGAGGCACCGTTGATGCGCCCATTGGCCGTCATCCTGTGAATCGGGTTAAACAGGCTGTGGTGCCGGGGGGTAAAGCTGCCATCACCCACTACCGCGTATTGGAACGCTTTGCCCATCACAGCTACCTGCGAGTCAATCTGGAGACGGGGCGAACCCATCAGATCCGTGTGCACATGGCGCATATACACCACGCCCTGGTGGGTGATCCAGTCTATGGTGGACGATTGCAGATGCCGGCAGGTGCCTCGCCTGAATTGCAGAACGCACTACGCAAGTTTAGACGCCAGGCCCTGCATGCCAGGCGTTTGGGTTTGAAGCACCCTGCCTCCGGTGAATGGCAGGAGTGGGAGGTGCCCGTACCACAAGATATGGCTGAACTACTGGAAGTACTGCGGGCGGATGCAGATTAATGGCCGAGCTCTGCAGCTGGGTTGAACCCAACTGGCCAGCCCCACCGGGTATTCGGGCGCTGACGACACTGCGCAGAGGCGGCTACAGTCAACAGCCATTTGATGGTCTGAATCTGGCCGACCATGTGGGTGATGATCCAGCGGCTGTGATGTGTAACAGGCAACTGCTGAACCGATCCCTGAAACTACCCTCTGAGCCGGCCTGGTTAACCCAGGTACATGGTATTGAAGTGGTTGAAGCCGGTGTTGTGCCAGAGGGTTGGGAAGCCGATGCGCTGTTTTCACGCATCCCCGGCCAGATCTGTGCTGTACTCACGGCGGACTGCCTGCCCCTGCTACTGTGCAGCCGAACGGGTGACCGGGGAGCGGCGGTGCATGCGGGTTGGCGAGGTTTGGCAGCCGGTGTGATTGAGGCAACACTGGATCGACTTGCTATCCCAGGGGATGAGATGATGGCCTGGCTAGGCCCCGCCATAGGGCCAGAATGTTTTGAGGTAGGTGTAGAGGTACGTGATACCTTTCTACGACATGCCCCTGAAGCTGAGGCTGCTTTTAAAACCAACAGCCCAGGCCACTGGTTGGCCGACATCTATCAACTTGCACGATTGCGTTTAACGGCCTGTGGAGTGACGGCTGTGTGGGGTGGTGAACAGTGCACCGTCACAGATAAGGAGCGCTTTTACTCCTACCGGCGGGATGGCAGAACCGGGCGTATGGCGACATTGATTTGGATTGAAGAGAGCGAAAACCATGAATAACTGGAAAATGGTAACCCTGGTGGGTGAAGATAAACCCGGCATCGTGGCACAAACCACAGATGCCCTCTACCGAAATGGCTTGACCCTGGGTGAGACCTCAATGATGCGGCTGGGTGGTAATTTCAGCATGATGATGATGGTGTCGGGTGAGGGTGATCTGAAGGCAGTGCTGGCACCTGTTGCTGAAGCGCTGAACCTGCATCTGCATGTGGATGAGATTGCCGGCAGGCTGCATCAGCATATGGCACCCAATATCCAGATTCGGGTCATGGGGGCGGATCAGCCCGGTATTGTGGCCAGGGTGACCGGGGCATTGGCAGCGTCCGGCTTTAATATCCTTGAGCTGGAATCTGATGTTGCAGGTACGGCACAAGACCCGGTCTATATCATGACCATCCAGGGGGTCTCTGAAGAGGCGGTGGAGGTGTTGCAGCAGGCGCTGGATGGGTTGGGTGAAGAGGGGGTCGATGTGAGTGTCTCCGCCATTGAGATGCTGTTTGCCTGATTATGGCCATACTCGAAATCCTCAAGATCCCGGATGCGCGGTTGAAGCTGGTATCCGATCCGGTTGAACATTTTAATGATGATCTGCACGCCTTTATTACAGATCTGGAAGCGACCCGGCAGGCAGGCCCGGCAGCGGTGGGCATCGCTGCGCCACAGGTGGGGTGTTTGCAGCGGATTGTGATCCTCGATTGCTCACAGACACGCAAGCCGATCCCCAATCATGGCCATCTGATATTAATCAACCCGGAGATCATCCATTGGGATGGTTTTGAACTGGGACGGGAGGGGTGCCTCTCCGTGCCGGACTACACCGGCAATGTGATTCGGGCTGAACGGATCAAACTGGTTGCGCAGAACCCCCAGGGCGAATCTTATGAATATGAGATGGCGGGGTTTGAGGCACGGGCATTGCAGCATGAGGTGGATCATCTGGATGGGCTGCTGTTTCTTGACCGGGTGGTGAGTCGGCGTACCGATCTGTTTCAGCGGAAGGTTTATCAGAAGGGTGGGAAGAAAAAGAAAAATAGTTAGCTCTTGAAAAGCATCACTCCCACCCCCCATCTAAAACCATATATAACCTTAGTTTTCGGAGTGACGAACCATGCGAATGGAACGATTGACCAGTAAATTTCAAATGGCCCTGGCCGATGCCCAAAGCCTTGCGGTGGGGCGTGACCATCAATTCATAGAACCGACCCACCTGATGCTGGCGCTGCTGGATCAGGAGGGCGGAACCGTGCGTTACCTGCTGACCCAGGCCGACGTTAATATCAACCAGCTGCGTTCTGGCCTGCATCAGGCGCTGGATGGCCTCTCCAGTGTTGAAAATGCTACTGGCGATCTGCATATCTCCAATGAGCTGAGCCGTCTGCTAAACCAGTGTGACAAGCTGGCTCAGCAGCGCAAGGATCAATACATCTCCAGTGAGCTGTTTGTGCTGGCTGCGGTGACGGGTCAGGGTGAGTTGAGTGATCTGTTGCGATCTACGGGTGCAACCAAGCAGGCCATTGAGCAGAATATTGAACAGCTGCGGGGCGGTCAGAAGGTTGATGACCCCAATGCCGAGGATCAGCGTCAGGCACTGGAAAAGTACACCATTGATCTGACGGAACGGGCTGAGCAGGGCAAGCTCGATCCGGTGATCGGTCGGGATGATGAGATCCGCCGCACCATCCAGGTACTGCAGCGCCGCACCAAAAATAACCCCGTGCTGATCGGTGAGCCGGGTGTCGGCAAGACCGCCATCGTTGAAGGTCTGGCGCAACGTATCATCAATGGCGAGGTGCCGGAGGGGCTGAAGAGCCGGCGTCTGCTCTCACTGGATATGGGGGCGCTGATTGCGGGTGCCAAGTTTCGGGGTGAGTTCGAGGAGCGCCTCAAAGCGGTGCTGAGTGATCTCGCCAAGCAGGAGGGGCAGGCCATTCTCTTTATCGACGAGCTGCACACCATGGTCGGTGCCGGCAAGGCCGAGGGTTCCATGGATGCCGGCAACATGCTCAAGCCTGCCCTGGCACGCGGTGAGCTGCACTGCGTCGGTGCCACCACGCTGGATGAGTATCGCCAGTATGTGGAGAAGGATGCGGCGCTGGAACGACGCTTTCTAAAGGTGCTGGTGGACGAGCCTTCCGTTGAGGATACCATCGCCATTCTGCGCGGACTCAAAGAGCGCTACGAACTGCATCATGGGGTGGACATCACCGACCCCGCCATCGTGGCGGCCGCTACGCTTTCCCACCGTTACATCACAGATCGGCAGCTGCCGGACAAGGCGATTGACCTGATTGATGAGGCGGCCTCTCTGATCCGTATGGAGATCGACTCTATGCCTGAGGAGATGGATCGGCTGGAGCGGCGTTTGATTCAACTCAAGATTGAGCGGGAGGCGCTGAAAAAGGAGAAGGATGAGGCCTCCAAACGGCGACGGAATGATCTTGAAGAGCAGATCGAAAAACTGGGGCGAGAGTTCTCGGATCTGGATGAGATCTGGAAATCTGAAAAGGCCGCGCTGCAAGGCACTGCTCATATCAAAGAGGATCTGGAGCGCGCCAGAATCGAGCTTGAAACGGCACGACGGGCCGGTGACCTGTCACGCATGTCCGAGCTGCAATATGGTCGTATCCCGGAGCTGGTGAAGCAGCTGGATATGGCGGCGCAGGCCGAGATGCAGGAGATGAAGCTGCTGCGCAACAATGTCACGGAGGAGGAGATTGCCGAGGTGGTCTCCAAATGGACAGGTATCCCTGTCTCAAAGATGCTGGAGGGGGAGCGCGAAAAACTGTTGCAGATGGAGGCCAATCTGCGCAACAGGGTGGTTGGGCAGGAGGAGGGCATCCGTGCCGTGAGTGATGCCATTCGCCGTTCCCGTGCCGGGTTGTCCGACCCTGATCAACCCAATGGCTCGTTCCTCTTTCTGGGGCCAACCGGCGTGGGCAAGACCGAACTGTGCAAGGCCCTGGCCGAGTTTCTGTTTGATACCGAAGAGGCGATGGTGCGGATCGACATGTCCGAGTTTATGGAGAAACACTCGGTGGCGCGGCTCATCGGTGCGCCTCCCGGCTATGTGGGATATGAAGAGGGAGGGCATCTGACTGAACTGGTTCGCCGTCGCCCCTATTCGGTCATCCTGCTGGACGAGGTTGAGAAGGCGCACCCTGATGTATTCAATGTGCTATTGCAGGTGCTGGATGATGGGCGTCTGACCGATGGCCAGGGGCGGACGGTGGATTTTCGCAATACCGTGATTGTGATGACCTCAAACCTTGGCTCTGAAGTGATTCAGCAGATGATGGGGGGGGTCGATGCGGGTGAAACCGAGGCGCACTATGGGCAGATCAAAGCCGCGGTGATGGAGGTGGTTGCCCAGCAGTTTCGCCCTGAATTTATCAATCGACTGGATGAGATTGTGGTGTTCCACCCACTGGGTGGTGCGCAGATTCGTGCCATAACGGAGATCCAGATTGGCTACCTGAAAGAGCGGTTGGCGGAGCAGGGGATGGAGCTGCGGCTCTCTACTGCTGCCATGGATCAATTGGGTGAGGCGGGTTTTGACCCGGTATATGGTGCGCGGCCGCTCAAACGTGCCATCCGTCAAAAGCTGGAGAACCCGCTGGCTCAGGAGATTCTCTCCGGCCGGTTTGGGGTGGATGATGTGATTGAGGTGGATGCCGGTACGGATGGCCTGGTCTTTACGCGGGTGACCTGAAATCCAGCCGTAAGGTGCGCTGTGCGTACCAAAACCATCGCAAAAGGTGCGCGTAGCGCACTTTACAATATTGCAGGCCAATAAAAAAGGGCAGTAACACTATGTGTTACTGCCCTCTGTTTTTCCTTTGGTTTAGTAGGTTACAACGACCGGAAAATGCATCCGGGTGCCGGGCCAATCAAGGCGCGACTTGGCTGGTGTATCGGTCACACCTCGACCCACAATAAAGGCAGAGGGCACGATTTTGCCACGGGCGTTACAGCGGGCGCTGCCGACAAAATCACGACCGTTGGCAAGATCTGAAGCCAATATAAAACGCAAGCCGTTGCCCGGAACCTTGAGCTTGACTCTACCAAGCGGGCGACCATTGGGGCCAAATGCCACGCATCGAACAACTGCGGTTGCTCTATGGGCATTGTTGAATACGAGCACCGTATTGACGATATCCAGATCAGGATGGGGTCTCAGCACAGCCTGAAGTTCATCGGCACTCCGGTTTACCTCTATCTCAGCCACCGCAATCTGCTCAATCGGCTGAGTTTCCGCTGCCGCAACCGGTGCTGCGATGGTGATTGCCATCAATGACCCGCAACAGACTGCAAAACTTTTCCGCATAAAATATTTCATATTGTGTTCTCCTCGATTTATTGAGCCTGTGGAGGCTGCTTAAAACGCGGGAAAAATTCCCGCGTTTTGCGAATAATATGCGGGAAATAATCCCGCGTCAATGGTATATTCACTAAACAGATGAATTTCAGGGGTGAACTGAACAGTTACGGGCAATTTTTCAAAGGCACTGAATAGTTACATGGCAAAAAAGGTAAGTAGGTTAAAACCGGGTGAACCGCCCAAATCACTGGTTGCAGCACTGCGTACCCTGTTGCGACCACTGGTACGGCTGCTGCTTGCCCATGGGATCACCTTGCCAGCGTTCACGGCGCTTTTGAAATCCCTCTATGTGGAAGTGGCGGAGCAGGAGTTCCCTATCCCCGGCAAACCACAAACGGACAGCCGGATAAACCTTCTCACCGGCGTGCACCGTAAAGATATCCGCCGTCTGCGTCGTGAATCACCAAATGACGGTGCGGTTCCGGCTTCAGTCGCCGTTGGCACACAACTTGTTGCAAAATGGGTTGGAGAGCAGAAGTACCTGGATGAGACTGGCGCACCCAAAGCACTGCCCATTCGCAAGGCTCAGGAGGGCGAGGTCAGTTTTGAGCAGCTTGTGGGGACGGTGGCGCGACAGGATCTGAGACCACGGGTTGTATTGGATGAGCTGTTACGGCTTGGTGTTGCAGAGGTTGATGGCAACTGCGTCAGGCTCAATGTGGATGCTTTTATCCCGGAAAGAGGATTTGATGAGAAGGCGTTCTACTTTGGCATGAATCTTGGTGATCATATAGCTGCTGGCGTCCACAATTTGCTGGGTGGCACGCCCCCACTGTTTGAACGCAGTGTCTCCTACCACAAGCTCAGCAGTGCCAGCGTGAAAGAACTCAAAGAGATTGCAGATCAGCTGGGTATGCAGGCGCTCAAAACCATTAACAACAAGGCCATGGAGATGAAGCGCAGGGATGTAAAATGTCCAGAGGAGAAACAGCGCATAAACTTCGGGATCTATCTGTACGTCGGAGATGACAACCCGGAGCATCAGGATCAGCCGGATGAAAAATAGAACCGCAATGCGTTGGCTCCTGCTGGCTGTTCTGTTTCCAGTCATGGCGTTGGTTGCCTGCACGTATCAGGCAAAGGATCTCCCAGTGGGACCTGAGATTGAGAGTGCAGGCCTGGCCCATGCTGGGGGTGATGATGAGAGCGATGGCATTGGAGGGACAGGTCTACAGCCTGAGGGTGATGGTATTGGTGGAACAGGCATGCTGGCCGAGGGTGACGGTCTTGGGGGAACGGGTATCATTGGCCCCATCTCTGGATTTGGCAGTATCGTTGTGAACGGCATCCATATTGATTACCCAGCTGATATGGTGATTGGCTTGAATGGGCAAACGGCCTCAACGAAGGAGTTGAAGATTGGACGGGTTGTCGAAGTGCATGCCAGCTCTGCCACAGGCAGATTGGCGGCTCGCCGCATTGAGGTTTTGGATGCCGTGATTGGTCCTGTTGAGGCGATAAACAGGCAGGATGGCAGCGTGCGGGTATTGGGTCAGCGGGTCTATCTGGACAGCCAGACCGTGCTGTTTTCCAATCTTGATATCCAGGGTGTCCTGAAAAGCCTCAAGCCGGGTGATCTGCTGCGAGTAAGCGGCCTTCATCTTGCGAATGGATCCCTGGTTGCCACCCGTATGGAGCCAGCAGACCCCGGTGTCGCCTGGTTTGTGGCGGGTGTGGTGAGGGGACTCGATACCGATGGCTTCTCTATTGGTGGACTGCGGGTAAAACGTGGTGCGGTCTGGCCTGAGGGGCTGCGGAATGGCAGTTCGGCACGGGTGCGAGGAGAGCGGGTCGATGGTCACTTCCTGGCACAAGAGCTGTCACTCAGAGCGGATGTCCCTTTTAATGGCATGGTGGAGCGGCTTGTGATTCAGGGTTATCCGAGGCCAGCGACGCACCCTGATGCGCTACGCATCGGAAACCTGCAGGTGGAGATGCCCACGGATGCTGCTATCAAGGATACCAACCTGCGTACACCACTGACCCTCCAGCGCATACAATTGACAGCGCGTATTGAGCGTAATGGAGATATCCGTGCTGAGCGTATCACCACCATCCGGTTGGCTCCGGCAGCTGTTATGGGTGGGCCACTCCCGTTGGGCAATCAACCTTCGATTCCCAAGCGTGAAATCAAGTGGAATCGAACGCCAGAAAAGAGCTTGCCGAAACCGCCTGTACTTGATTCTCCGATTCGACGGCAGCGTCCGCTACCACGACCCTCGATCAAGCGCCAGATACGGCTGGAACGACCTGTATCTGTGAAACGCCCCATGGGTTTGATCAGGCATTAAACCTAGGAGTCTGTCGGATTTAGCGACGTATCCCTATAGAATAGGCTCATCGTACCAAGAAGAGATCGACATCACCATGTCAGGCAAATTCCAGCCCATCAATCGAGATACCGCGTACCTGTTGCCGCCCTCACTACAAG
>JAJRZI010000081.1 GCA_024275295.1 Gammaproteobacteria bacterium
AATTTTGTAGCCCCGATCAGTCACTTGCTTGACTGCTTCAATTTTAAACTCTTCTGAGTATCGTTTTCCTCTCATATCGAACACCTTTTCTTTTATGGAATTGTAACTCTGTTAGGTGTCTACAATACTTGGGGCTTGCCACCCCCTCTATTTTGCCATCATTGGGCTGGTGACTCTGGCCCTGTTTAGCCTGCAACAACCCGGGATCGGCCGTGTTATCTGGCGGCGCCCGGCAGCTACGCTGCTGATCGGGATTTTGATGGGGGTAATGGTGTTCACCCACTTTATCGCCATCCAGAAGGTGGAGGTGGCTTACATGATCGCTGTCAAACGCACCAGCCTGCTATTTGGGATTCTATACGGCGCCCTGCTATTCCAGGAGCAGGGATTGACCCTCCACCTCATCGCTGGCAGCCTAATGGTCGCCGGCATTATGTTGATTGTGTTCTTACCCATGAAAACCGAGGCCATCATGCCGTGGCTTCGGCAGGCGATAGATGAGCACCCTATCTTCCTCTAACCAACTCAGCCTCTCTCCAGAAAAGATCGGTCGCGCACAGTAACAAAACAACCGCTCCAGCCCTTCTCTATCGACAGCCCCTATCCTGTCGGTGGTGAATTCTTAGTCCCGCAGCAATTGACGACTGAAAAAGCCTATGCATGGTAAATTCCTGTGGCGATGTTTTGGGCGGTGCTTAACCTGCCGTCTCCGGTTGAGTTGCTGGCTACAAGTTCGTTGTTGGACCAGACAGATGGTTTTGGCTTGAGTGGATGCAGGCTTGTACCTGCTGGAAAGTGGATCTTGCGATCCGTTTGGGCTGGAAGATGGATCAACGGCGGAAAGCCGGTCGGTTTTTGCTCCTGCAAAACCGGCACTTCCTCCTTCCATGGCGCTCGCAGCGCATCGAATGGTCCTGTTGCGCTCAATTGCCACTGAACCACAGTGACGACGGATAAATTTGATAAAAGCTCAGCAGAGGGCGGCAGTATAGGAACCCATCACACAGCCGTCACAGGGAAATCCCGCCACAGATCTGCGCTATTTCCGGGGTCACCGTCCTCGTCACTACCCCGCTTACGCTCACCAGTGACAAGGGCAGCTTCGCTATAGTTCAAGCTGTACACCAGGCTATAGCCTGTCATGCAGCTTGCATATGGAAATTCGCACCAGATTAACCTGTCCACAGGAATGGAATGGTCCGCCCCGCTCCTTAACCGGCATCAACATGCCAGAATGTAAACTCTATTCAAATCACAACGGAGCGAGACTGATCATGAGCAATCATAGCGAAAAACGTAATATCGAACTGATGGGCATCGATCTGGCGAAGCACAGCTTCCAACTTCACGGCTTGGACAAACGTGGGCGACTGGTGGCTGGCAAGAAACTGAGCCGAGCCAAGGTAAAATCGCATCTGGCAAACTTGCCGCCGTGTCGAGTGGCGATGGAGGCCTGTGGCAGCGCTCACTACTGGGCCCAGTTGTTCCAATCCTACGGCCATACGGTGAGCCTCATCGCCCCGCAGTTCGTTAAGCCCTATGTGAAATCCAACAAGAATGACGCCGTCGACGCGGAAGCGATCTGTGAGGCTGCCCAACGTCCGAGTATGCGTTTTGTCGCCGTTAAGTCAGTCGAGCAACAGGATGTACAAGCGCTCCACAGAATGCGTCAACTGACCGTAGAGCAGCGCACGGCCCAGGTTAATCAGATCCGAGGGCTGCTTCTTGAGTACGGGATCGACATCCCACTAGACCGTGCCAGCGTGCGCAGAAATCTACCTGACATCCTGGAAAATGCCGAGAACGGACTAACCATGCGGTTTCGAGAGGCACTGGCAGTGCTTTATGAAGAACTGGTGCACCAAGATGATCGCGTCGACTGGTATGACAAGCAAATCAAACAGATCGCGCAGACAGATGAGTGCGCAAAGCGCCTTCTCACCATTCCTGGGATCGGCCCAATGATTGCCACCGGACTGCTCTCAGCGATTGGTGATATTAACGCTTTCAAAAACGGTCGGGAACTGGCTGCCTGGATGGGGCTTGTTACCCGACAGCACTCGACTGGAGGAAAGCAGCGGCTGCTCGGGATCAGTAAGCGTGGTGACGTCTACTTGCGCATGTTGGTTATTCATGGCGTCCGCATCGGTGATGCGTTCCATACACCGAAAATCAGATCGAGTCAGCTGCTGGGCTGCTCAAGTGGAACAACGGCGCGGGAAGAATATCGCGGCTGTTGCGATGGCCAATAAGATGGTGCGCATGGCCTTTGCCTTACTCAAGAACGAAGAAATCTACAGTCAGCCAATCGCATCTGGTGCCACCTAAGCTGTACTTGAACCTTTGATGTAACCGAATATGATTAACGAGTAACAACTGGAGAAACCACCAACGAGTTGCGTAGAGTGAAATCAAAGTGATGGCATGAAAGGTAAGACCTGCGTTCCCGTGAACCTGATGTGGACTTGGGCCGATGATCTGATCATCAGGCCGACACAGGGATGAGGACGGGAGTGCGCGGATTCCATCAGGGCACGAGGACTTAACAATCCTCAACGAGATGCCGGATATAGGACTACAACTTATTCTTCATGGTTACTGAAATTTCCTCTTGCATCGCGGGACGGACCATATAGGACCCACAGGTGCTGCTAACGCAGCCCCGCCCTTGGCTACGCGATTTTGTAGATCGCTTCACCGTGGCGGTAAGGGCCTGGGGATTCTGTGGACAGCTCAAGTTAAGCTAAGAGGCAGACAATTCTAACAAGATTGCATTTGGCACTTGATCGTTCTCACAATGTTCTCTAAGCTATTTATGAGAACAATAGGAGAACATCATGCTCACCCCCAGCCAGCATAAAACCCTAATCTTCATCCGGCAGTTCATTGCCCACCATGGCCACGCCCCAAGCCTGACTGAGATTGCTGAGGGTATCGGCATCCGCTCAAAGGGGGTGGCGCACCGTTACGTACAAGCCCTTGCTGAAGCTGGACATCTCATCTTGCAAGCGGGTCGGCAGCGAGGCATTGAGCTGGCAGAGGATGAAGCAGAAACCCTCCTGACCATCCCTCTGTTGGGTCGCATTGCAGCCGGTCGGCCTATTGAAGCAATCTCCGGTCAGGAGACCCTCAACCTGGGTGAGCTTATTGGCCAAAATCGCTATGCCTTGCAAGTGACAGGTGACTCCATGATAGATGCAGGCATTCTGGATGGTGACACTGTGATCCTTAAGCATTGCAACACCGCTAATGATGGCGACATTGTGGCCGCTCTCATTGATAGCGAAGAGGTCACCCTCAAGCGTTTGAAACGGGAATTAGACGGCAGTATTACCCTTATTGCTGAAAACTCCAGTATGTCACCGATGCATTTTGCTGCTGGGCGGGTATCAGTGCAGGGAGTTGTGGTTGGCCAACTGCGTCGCTACCAATAACTACTATGAAGCGACTTTCCCATCGATCTGATGCCGAGTGGCCCCGTGCCATTATCCTGCTGGATATGAATGCCTTCTTTGCATCCATCGAACAGCTCGACCGTCCGAAATGGCGAGGCCGCCCGGTGGCCATTACCAATGGCCTACAGGGCACCTGCATTATCACCTGTTCCTATAAGGCTCGCACCCATGGAATTTGAACCGGCATGCGCCTCAAACAGGCAAGGCAGCTGCCCGGGCCTGATTCAGAGTCCGGCACGTCCGCAACGCTATGCAGCAGTCTCCACATCCATTATGTAATGCTCTGCCAATTGATGATGGTCGTCTGATCATGGCCTTATGTCGACAAGTGTTACATGAGCAGTGGTGTGGTCAA
>JAJRZI010000082.1 GCA_024275295.1 Gammaproteobacteria bacterium
ATCCTTTGACGGTTTTGTTGCACTAATAGGCGCTGTTGCGCCATAAATTTCCAGAGTGGGTATTGTGTCATAGCAATGATGCTGATAGCTGTGATATGTGCAATTACATACCGATAAAATAATTCAGTGTCATGTAATAAATGTGAGCGATCAGGGCTTAAAAGAAATTGAAGCGCTGAAAATGTACTTCCGTATTTAGAAATGGCGGAATTAGTCCCAAGATTTATAACAAAATAAGCAGGGATGATGGCGAGTGTGGTAATGATAATGCTTGAGATTAGAAGGCGATGGTATTTTGCAATGCAAGATGAGAGCAGTGATGCAGTTGCAGCTAGAGTCATTAACCAGATTGCGATTAACAGGCTTGATATCCAGCTGCCATGGTTCAGCATTAGCTCTGTAAGATTATCGGTTGCCGCTTGAGCTATTACTATCTGATGAGCTAGAGGAAGTAATATAAAAAGAATAATAATCCAGCGCATGGTGACTCTATTAGTAACTGAATATACTGATGTCAATGCAATCCATATTGCAGCAGCGCAACCTAATATGACCGATACGACGCTAAAAAGAGCAATAAAGCGGCCTAGCAATTCCCACTCCCAGGGCCAAGCCATAATTGGCGACCCAACAATGTCGTGAATGCTTTCCATAGGTACTGCAATACGCAATAAGAAGTACATAACAGTGGCATGCAGCATGATGATAAGGGGGGAGATTGCTACCCTTGTCCATTTGCCCGCGATAAACCATCGGCCAAAATATGCTGGCGCCCCAAACCCCCAATATAGAGCAAAGGTCAGAATTATAAGGCTTAGCCAAGGATATCCGCTGGATAGTAATTCTCGAATGTTATAAGGGACAGCTGATGAGGCCAGCACTAAGTGGCCGGCGATAACCATAGTGAATATGCCAAGCCCTAGTGAGATGAGAGGCTTGACCATGATGTGAGGCTCTGTTGAGCGATTGATATTATTGCCAGATTCTGGAAATACTCTTCCCGTTTGATTTTGACTGATTGCTCCAGCAACTATAGAAGCACCCCAGTAGCCGAGGGCGACTCCTAAGATCTCCAGGATCCAGTCTGCTATGCCCGCAGACTTCCCAGGCAAAAAGAGTTGTCCGGATTCAATGACAAATCCTACTATTGCTCCGGATAGAAGAGTAAGTAGTCCTATCTGGCGATATCTGGGGCTTGCCCTATTGATGCTGAAGATGATAGCCGATGATATTCCAAGGGGCGCGAAAAATAGCACTTTATGGAATACTTCAGTAATGGCACGAAATTCTGTCCCGTAGTAGTAACTTCGCAAAGGAACACGCTTCAAGGCTTCTACTGACTCTCTTACGTATGACCAGTCGGATGTGAAGTTGTATGGATACCAGAATACTATGGCAAGAATAATGCTCCATACGGCAAAAGCAGTTGCGCTGATGAAAAGGGAGGGATTGGTGGGCCGAGTACGGGCTCTTGGTACGAGGGTATTTAATTGCCAGCGCTTCCGGATCAATGATCCTGCAATAACACCAATCCCGGCTCCAGCCGATGCGGTAACCAAGTCCATTGTGTCAGTAACACGGCTGTAGACAAAAAGCTGCAGGATCTCTAACAGTAATGCAGTGAGAAAGGCCCAACACCAGGATTGAATGGCGGTCTTGGAGGTGGAGATTAGCAGCAGAAGGGATACGGGCGCCCAAATAGCCGTATCAATAGCCAAATGGTAGAGATCTTCAACCCAGTCATCCCCTAAGAAGAAAAAGGGATGAGTACGACCTTGCCCTCTCGCCAAGAGTGGAAGATTTCCACTGGACTTATGGTGAGATCCAGCGGTAGTACGTTGTACCCAAATAAGATTATCAGATACAGCCATAATACCCGCGTAAAAATACTGGATGATGCATGTTGCCCCCGCCATTCTGCTAACCAGATTAAAAAACGTTGACCTGCAAACCACCATGCGATGATCCCGATAGCCGCACCGATACCCTCGGCCAAGATATCATTCTGTGACACTGTGCGAGGTGGGAAGAAGAGTTGGGTAAATTCAATACCAATACTCATGGCGAGGCACAGCGCTAACACCAAGAATGAGAACACTATGCGCACTCCAGTGCTGCGTTTAGGCCAAAGGCACCCTAACCAGAGAAACGAAAGAGGAATAAACAGCAGGATGTTGGCAACCCAGTCTGCCCGAGAGCCTATGCCTAAATCCAGATAGTGGATATTGTTGAATGATGCCCAGGCTTGGTCTAGAGGCAAGGAGTGGAATTCCAAGGGAACCAGGCTGCCATATATGACAAAGGCTAGATATGGCAGCAGGCTTTTCAACAAGATTTTATTATTGTTCATGACAGCCCAAATAAAATGAGGCTGTGATGCGGCAGTTTGTCTGGTCATCAAGATCACCGCGTTGCATCCCCTGATACCTCTCTATATCGCTCATCTAAAAGAGGGGCGTCTGAATGGGCTTAAGTTCATTGTTTTTCCCACGAAAAACTGTGGCTGAGGGAGTATTGTGTTGGATGAACTGTTATTCATCAATTAAAGTTTATCTGTAGGAAAAAAGAAATTGATTTGTGTGCTTCCAGCCGGAGGTGCAGTCTGCTAGTCTGCATTAACACCGAGATATGCATA
>JAJRZI010000083.1 GCA_024275295.1 Gammaproteobacteria bacterium
AGGCCAGAAAAGGCCTTTTTAAATGAAAAAATGCCTAAAAACCGGACTTATACGGGCAAATTAAACTGTAATGATTATCAGTAACATCTATATCAATCGATTGGTGAATATTAAAGGTAATTATTCAGAGGTTCCTTAAAGCTACTATGCCTTACCAGCCTATCGTCCCCACCGCAGCATCAACCGGTTATTCTTTTTCAGTTCCACTCGTGTACCCATCCTTTTACCTTCCCGCATCAGCATATTCCATAGCCACCGTGCCTCATCCTCTGAGGCAAGATTTACCCTAAAGCGTTTGGTCCGGGTGGGCGTCATCTCAAAGTTAATCAGTTTGCCGGTCGAGGTATCCAAGGTTATGAAATACATCAGGGCCAGATCACCCCGGTATGTCTCGTGACCACTAATCCCCTCATAGTCATTCAAGAAGTCACCACAACCATAGATAATCGGTTTTTGCCGGTAGACCTCAATACCCTTGGGGTGGTGGGAAGAGTGGCCGTGAATAATATCAATACCGGCCTCATCGATGAGGCGATGGGCAAAGGCCGTTTGTGCTGAGGGAATATGGTATCCCCAATTGCCACCCCAATGGATGGAAGCCACCAGAATAGCCCCCGGTTGCTTTATTTGCTCTACCTCTTGCGCAATCTGCCGAACCGTTTTTTCAGAGAGGTCCGGCAACAGATTCACGCCAGGCTCATCTTTCTGCGCGGCCCATTCCCAGGGTATCCCGCTTGTCACCGATCCATATGAGAGCAGGATTACCCTGCCCTTGCCGGGAATCTCCATTACTGCTGGTGCTTTCGCCTCCCCACGATTTCGACCAGCACCAACAATCTTCACTCCCGCGCGTGTCAACGTCTTCAGCGTCTCTGTCAGTCCGGTATAGCCCCAGTCCAGAACATGATTGTTCGCCAGGGCACAACAATCGATTCCAGCTGCAGTGAGACAGGGAATATTGTCCGGATGCATGCGATAGTTAATACCCTTTTCCGGCCAGTAGTCATTGCTGCGGGTTACCGCCGTTTCCAGATTAATAATCCGCACATCCGGTGCTACCCGTTCCAGCTCCTCGATCGCATCCCCCCAGATATATGAAAAATCCACCGGTCTGGAGATAGGGCCATTCTCTCTTTCAGCAAGCCTCACATAACCGTTGGCATCCCGGAGGTAGGGTTCATAGATTTTGGGGTCACTGGGATAGGGCAGCACCTGATCAATGCCCCTACCGGTCATTACATCACCGCACAGAAAGAGGGTAATGAGGCTGGAATCTATTGAAGCTTGCTTCATGTCACTTTGACTGCCGGTTGCCACTTTTATCGGTAAATCACGCGCTTCCTCTACGCGGCTTGCCATTGAAAGCAAGGGCGTTGCCAGTGCCAGCAGGGTTTGGCCTGCACCAGCAAGAAAACCTCTTCGATGCATCGATCTCATACCAGCCTGGGCGCCAACAATCGCGAACAGACCGCCCTAATTTCATCATAGACCCGCTCCGGCTCTTTTTCGTAGCGCCTGGAAAAGTGGAAGGGTATCAGTCGCTCAACATCGGCTGCCGTGGCGATCTCACCGCAGGCACGGGCTGTGAGGTGGCCGGTGTGTGCCGCTTGGGCGGCATCAGCCTCTACAAAGGCCGCCTCACAAAAGAGGGTGTGTGCACCTTGGGCTAACCCCACCAGCCGTTGCCGATTATCCGCCGTGCCGGCAAGATCAGTTGCGTAGACCAGCTTCCGCCCGCTGGTGATCAAGAGCAGTTCATCAGCCAATGCGCCGGCAGGCTCCACACTGCCATCCGGCAGGTTAATTAGCATCTCCCGCTCACCCGCAGCAATATTCTGTTTGAGTTCATTCAGCCAGGGCCCAGGCACCAGGCCCCGCACGGCCAGCCGCTCCTTGCGGACATTGCTCTGCTGGGCCGGCTCAAAGGCATAGGCCAATACGGGGGTGCCGTGGTCGAGGGTTACGGCCCGCACCCGTAAGGCCGCCTCCTCAAGCAAAACACCATCTATCACCGGTCGCTCACCAAGCACTTCACAGCCGGCACGACCAGCCTGCAAGTGGAAACAATGCAGACGCTCACCGTGCAGTTCCGCCACCTCAAAACGCGGTCCCCGGTCAGCGATGCGGTCCCAGTGGATACCGTTGATCAATCCTTCGATATTAGCCGCCAGTCCCGGCGGCCCAAACAGACGGCAGACCGGGAGTTCTCCGATACGGGAGCGGAGCAGCCACAAGAATCCCCCAATGTGGTCGATGTGGGCATGGCTAATAAAGACATCAGTCACCTGATGGGCAATGCGGGTGGGCAGACGGCCAGTCTGGCCCAAATCAAACAAAAGGCTGCGCTTTTGATGGCGCAGCCGCAGGTGCAGCAGTGGGTCACCGAAGGTGCCATTAACCAGGGTAGCAATCACGGATCCTATATGGATGACCGGGCGTGGTCCGCCGCTGTCACCGGGCACAGTGGGCGGCATGAGGTCAGGGGGTGGAATATATTGAAGCGTAGCCGCTCCGAATGGGCGGGCAGTATTCAGCAGCCCTGCATTGTCGCTCTGCGCATCGCGCACCAGCAAGAGGCTTGCATCTCTCGGTGGTGTTGGCATCCGCACCTGAAGGATTCCACCTTCCAGCCCCAGAACCTCACCCAGCGTAGGGACACCTTCCCGATCCAGCAATGCAACCTGTCGCCAGACCCAAGCGGTAAGCACATCCAGCGGGGGCGGCGTACCGACAAGTGGCATCTGATCAAGTTCGATGGAGTGCACTTCAGCACCCCGCAGGTAGCTCTGCCACAGAGAGGTCCGCCTACGCGCCCTC
>JAJRZI010000084.1 GCA_024275295.1 Gammaproteobacteria bacterium
CCCCAACAACAACACATTAAGTTATCGCTGGACGCTCCTCAGCCGTCCCGCCAGTAGCCAAGCCTTTTTCAACAACGCCAATGTTGCCAAACCCACCTTCACAGCGGATTTACGCGGCGAATATCAAGTCCAACTGATCGTCAATGACGGGGAATTTGACAGCATTCCGGTTACAGCCACCGTCGTGGCAAGCGACTTTAGCATCACGGTTTCGTGGGCCGCCAATACGGACAACCCCGCTGGTTATACCGTTTATGTGGGAACAGACTTCGATACCGCAAACCAACTGGTGAAGATATTGGTACGTGATGCAACGGATTGGGATCCAGTAACCCCCACAGTGGAGTTAGGTGGCGATACCCTCCTCAACGCACTGCCCGTCGGCAGCACCCAGGCCTGCTTCGTTGTCAAGGCATATAATGGCGTAGGCCTTTCCGCTCCTTCAGCAGTTACCTGCGAACAATTGCCCTAGAAAAACTGTTAACACGATTTAATGACAGGCTGATAACCATAACAATATTGGATCATTTATCGAGCAGCATCAGAGACCCCTGCTAACACGCCCATAATTTTCTCAAATCACCCTTGATGCGTTCCTTTTTTCAATAACAGCACACGACAAATCTACAATCCCTTACTTCCTCACAAAGACACCCTATGAACATGATATTCAAGAAATCTTCCATTATCCTCGTGACAGCCCTCCTACAGGCTTGCAGCGGCAGTTTAGATGACGTCAGGAACAATTTAGATGGGAACGCCAGCCCCATCGTTAACACGACGATTAACACAAACGTCGCAGTCGGCGTACAAACCAGCCTCACAGCCACTGCCACCGACCCCGATGGTGATACCCTTCAGTATCTATGGTCCATCACCGGCCTCCCCACGGGAAGTACGACCACCCTGGCCAATGCCAACCAACCTGTTTCGACCTTCACTCCCGACCTCGAAGGCAGTTATACAACGCGGTTGGTGGTTGATGACGGCATCAACAAAGTCACACGCACCGCCACCATCCAAGCAATCCTGGGCAATATCGCACCAACCGCCAGTATCGCCAACCCTCCCACAGCGGCCCTGAACAGCACAGTGCAATTGAACGGCAACAATAGCACCGACCCTAATAACGACACATTAAGTTATCGCTGGACGTTCCAATACCGCCCCACCAATAGCCAGGCTGTTTTCAATTTTACCAATGCCGCCCAACCCAGCTTCACGGCGGATGTCGGTGGTGATTATCAAGTACAGCTAATCGTCAATGATGGGGAATTTGACAGCATTCCGGCTACCGCCATTGTCACGGCTTCAGGCGGAAACGGAAATGCCAGCCCCATCGTAAACACAACGATTAACACAAGGGCTGCAGTCGGCGTAATAACCAGCCTCACGGCCACTGCAACCGACCCCGATGGTGACACCCTTCAGTACTTATGGTCCATCATCGACGTCCCTGGGGGAAGTACAGCCACCCTGGCCACTGCCAACCAGCCTGTAGCGACCTTCACTCCGGATCTCAAGGGAAGTTACACTGTTCAAGTGGCGGTCAGCGACGGCACCAACGAGGTCACACGTACCGCCACCATTCAAGCGGCACAAGCTGCGACCGTCGGCGCCAGCGTAGTTGGGGTCACGATAGAAAGCACCTCTGGCGGAGAGCAAAGCACCGTACCAGTCACCTTTGGCCAAGTCTTCAAACCCGGCGAAATACTGGAAAACACCCTGCTTAGCGTACGCCTGACAGATGGTACGCAGGAGCTGATACCCAGCCAAATCAACAAAAAGGCCACACACGCCGATGGCTCACTACGCCACGCAGTCGTCACCGCACTTGTGCCCACACTTACCCCTAACAATCCACAAGATATTGAAATCGTGGTTGTTGATTCCGTGCCCACCACGCAGCCAGTGCGACTGGCCGACTTACTGACCACCAATTTTGATGGCCATGTCTCTCTCACTGTAGCTGGCACGGCCTATACTGCCTCCATTACAGACTTACTACAAAATGCCCAGCCGGAAACCTGGCTGTCAGGATCAGAAGTCACCGAGTGGATCGTATCTGCCCCACTCAAAACGGCTAATGGTACGGAGCACCCCCATCTCACCGCACGCTTTAACGTGCGCGCCTATGCCGGCTTTAACTCTATACGTGTAGATATCATCATTGAAAATAACTGGTCATACGTACCTGAGCCACAAAACTTTGTGTATGACGTAAATGTTTCACTCTGTGGTAAGGATATTTATAGCAAAACGGGCCTTGTCCACTATCATCACGCCCGATGGCGCAAGACATTTTGGTGCGGAAATGAGCCTGAAATTCATGTAAAACACGATATAGACTACTTGATAGATAGCTATGCCGTATCAAACTTTGACCGTTCATTGGTTATCCCTGAAGCCGACTTGTCTGACATGGGAGCTGACTGGATCGGCCCTAAAACCGAACCAATGGGCATAGGCTTGGCCAGACCCTATATGCCTGGCGGCGGGGCAAGTCCTGATATTGGCCCATTGCCACGCTGGGCTACCCGGTACCTGCTAAGCCAGGATATAAGAGCTAAAATATCAATGCTGGGAACTGCAAATCTTGCCGGTAGTTGGTCAATTCATTACAGAGACAAATCGACTGACCTGCCTATCTCTATTGAAGACTACCCTTATATGACCCTTATGTGTAGTTACGGAAACACCCGAAACCCCGACACCGGGGAATATGAAGCATTTCCAGATTTTGGTGGTGATAGCACCACACCATACACAGCAGACGACGCACATCAACCAGACCTCGTATATCTACCATACCTTGTAACAGGAGATCACTACTTCCTGGAAGAACTACATTTTTGGGCCAACTACAACATGTTAAGAGCCTGCCCGGGAGATGGCGGCCGCAGTCACGATGCTGGCTTAGTTAAATCAGCACAACTACGAGGTCAAGCTTGGTCTATGCGTACCTTAGGAGAAACAGCCTTCATCACACCGGACAATCATATTTATAAGCGATACTTTGTCGAAAAACTGGACAACAACCTAACATGGTACAACGACAACTACACCAATAATCCAAGCACCAACAATCTTGGCATTCTCACCAATGGATACGCACTGAATAACGGGCCGAATATACTTCCATGGCAAGATGACTTCTTTACCTGGAGCATAGGACACCTTGCGGAAATGGGCTTTACTAAAGCTACTGATCTGCTCACATGGAAATCCACATTCTCTATAGGTCGCATGACTAACCCTGAATATTGCTGGGTATTTGGCAGCCTGTTCCCCTTACAGGTGCGTAATGATAATACTAGCCCGATTTACAGCACATTCGGCGAAGTTTATCGGACATCTGTTGAACCACAATACCTAACAATGACCTGCGCGGGCCAGGAAATGGCTGATGCCCTTGGCTTAGAGCCTGGAAGCATGGTTGGATATCCCCATGCAGCTACAGGTTACCCCGCAAATTTGCAGCCTGCGTTGGCTGCCGCTGTAGATTCAAGTAGCCAAGGTGCTGCTGAAGCATGGGCTATCTTTGAAGGGCGCTCAGTGAAACCAAAGGGTAGTAAATCATATGATCGCTATCCAAATTACGCGATTATACCTAGACCTTAATATGTCTTCCACAAGGAACTGCCAAAAAATGAAACGTAAAACATATGCCTCTCTTTCACATATCAATATGCCATACACTAATTTATGCTTATTATTGGCAATCATTTTAATCCTCTTTATCTCCAGAGCTCACGCCGGTGTGATTGATGACATACCAGCAGGTCATTGGTATGAGGTCCCTAACTCTATGCTGAAAAATGTTGCACCTAGCCCTGTTCCGCCTGGATCAACAGGAGTAAAATCAGTTATCGTTTCCTGGAATGGGGGAGTATTTGATACAAAAAGAAATAGACTGGTTGTGTGGGGAGGTGGGCATACCAACTATGCAGGAAATGAAATCTATGCGTTTGACTTGAACACGTTACAGTGGGAAAGACTTACAGAACCATCATCTTTGGACGGCTGGACCGATGGGGATGTAGTTTACAAAGATGGCAGTCCTGTATCTCGACATACTTACAATTACATAGAGTACATCCCCCCTCCATATGACAAATTTTTTGTAGGGGGTGGAAGTGCTTTATATTGGGATTCTGGATATGACTCTAACACCTATTATTTCGACTTTGACACGAACAAATGGGAAACTCTCGCGGAGCCAATACTGAATGATAGAAAAATTGGTAGCATTGCGGTAACAGACCCCGCAACGAATAAAGTTTGGTTTCATGGTGCTGGGAATAATTCATATTTAAGCGTATTTGATCCTGAATTTCAAAGCTGGACAGCAAGAGGTTTAAAGTCAGCAGGACCAGGCTTTATTCCCGCCAGGTGGAGCGCTGCAATAGACCCCGTTCGGAGAAAGTTAGTTGCAATTGGAAATGACGGCAGGGTCTTCACCTGGGATTTGGCCCAGACAGGCGATATCACTTATCAGAAACTTGTTACAACGGGTGATACAGAAATTATTTTCGAAGACAGTCCGGGATTTGCATTTGATCCAGTTAGCGAGCAATTTGTCGCATGGGCTGGTGGTGCTGACATCTACACATTAAATCTTGAGACTGCCAAATGGACTCGTATACCACCAGCTGCAACAAATACAACAATACCAACAAATACACCACTAACAGGCACCTTCGGACGTTTTCGTTATGTGCCAAGCAAAAATGTATTTATTTGTGTAAATAGCGTATCAGAGAATGTTTATATATACCGCCTCACCACGCCCATTACGAGCACCACTCCCAATAAACCGGCCAAACCGAATACAGTACCCACGACACCATAATATGCCAAAGTACTAAGCAAGCTTACTATGGTCACGCGGCGAAAATAGATTCAATGTTGGACGATGCCTTTTATTCATTGATGCATGTAGAAATGGATATACAGATGACAACATGACTTGCAAGTTTCCATAACCTATAAATGTTGCGCTACCAATGATAATTGCGCCCATTCTCTTATGAGACCGGATAGATTGATCATTAAATGCATCAACTCTACTCATGGTCCATCTGATACCATTCAGGCGCATATATTGATTGGCTTCATGCCATAGATACATAAATATCCTGCTCAGCCGATGTTCTGGTTTTATATATACATCAAAATCCCATGCTGCACTTTTCTGCGGCACAAATTTACACTTCACCTCATCCTCATCGTAGGGACCCAAAACCAACCATAAGCACCCCGCAGGCTGATTATTTTTAAACGCCACAAAACATATTGCATGTTGTGCAAAGCGACTCTGTATAATCTCCAGAGACCTGGGAAACCAATCTATATTATAATCAGAATTCAGCACCTGTTTTATAATTACAGATTCATGACCACAACATCTTGAGGGCATCTCCCCATTAACTTTTTGCGCTAATAGTTTATACCTGTTTACACTCAAAGCAGGGAACAAAACAGCAAACAATCTTTTAAACAAATACCACCCGCAGTCGACACCACCAAGTTCTTTATATAGCTTTTTTAAGCTTTTCATTGCGTTCACATACCTAGCGAGGAGCCCATTATTTCTTGACAGCAGACAACACCCATTTGATTTGGTAGAGACCAATACTGCAAGAGTCTAACTCACACTCAGGAAATACACGATACTCCACCCAACAACCCTATGGCCTTTTCCCTCACTGCTATTGAGTAGTGTTTTTTTAAATAAATAAATACGCTAAGATAAACAGGGAAAAGTTGTTTAAATATTCCATAATCAATAAAACAAAGCTCGCATACTTCTTCCACGAAGTTCGACCAACTATGGTAGTTATTATCACCTTCCAATAATTTAATGACTTCGATTTTGTCGAAGTTCAGCGCCGAAACAATTAGTGTAAATAAATCAAATCCTGGCAAATATACTTTACCCATATCCTCCCAATCGAATATTACTAACTGCTTCTTATTAGTTAGCCCAATATTATTAATTGAAAAATCACCATGCTTGGGCATTTCATGGAGCTCTTCTAGTATTTTCAGATTATCACCGCACAGCCATTTTTTTAAACAATCACTATGTTCAGCAAGCCCATCATCTTCCACTATTTTCTTCAGGAGAAACACAGCTCTCTGATTTTCACCATTCGTAACTAATCCATTTTGCGCCTTTTCAAAGTAAAATTTCAATTTCTCAAACAATGCCCCTCCCCTATTTATCTCATACGAATTAATTGGGAAATGACTTACACCTTTACAAATAAACAGATTAAACATATCTACCGTATAATAGCCAACAGGTTCGGGAATAAACTCCGGAAATATTGAATAAGATTTTACTTGCGACAGATACTCCGATTGCAAATCAAAATACGGCATATCAAAAATGCCAGCCCTCTCTTTACATACGGAAAGTTTCACAAAATAGACTAACCTTTTACCAAGAAATACTTCAAAGCCTATAGTTCCAGATAATAAAATATTTATTCTTGGCTTTTTGTTGCTGTATAGCAAATTTTCTCTACGCAAAACATCAATCACAATATCTTTCATTTCCTGGACCAAATAATATAAGATGATTCGATGAGTCTGTCTATCCTACAAACCAGTACAGCTTTTTTAATAACTCGCTTAACAAAATAACTTGTACAAATTGACTTATGATATTCCCTGTTAAAGTATGCAAATGAAGGAGCTAAATTATAGGAAATTAGCTGGCGAACGTCATGATACGACGGTATAGCTATATATGTCTCCACATGCTTAAAGCCTACTGAACTCAACATGTGGCTATACCCTTTATGCGACAGACGGGGCGTCTTCTTTTCTTCTGCACTTTTTACTTTTTTCTCCCTTAATGGATTCAGATAATTCGACAATAGATACTTCACATCATATTTATTTGAAACTGCAATTGCGAGCATCCCACCCTTTTTTAACTTCTCATACGCCACTTGCACTAAATCTCTTTTATTTATCCCTCCCTCTTCCTTAACAGGTAGGCTATCCAAAACTCCATGGATCACTATTAAATCGAAATCTCCCTCAGGCATTAAATCGTCATCAGTAATTAAATTTACAATTTCACAATTCGCTATCCAATCCTTTTTAAATTGCAGATATTTCTTTGTGAAGGTCGTAATATTATAAAATGAAACATTTCTATAGTGCTTGGTCACTCCGCAGGTAACATCTGCCCCATTAATCTCGAGAACTCTCACTCCCATATCAACAGGCAACACGTCATACAGCAACCTTAACTGTTGATTATTTGACATTACTTTGCCATTAAAAAATCGTGATTATGCATTTACATTAATCTATATTTTTTTTGCCACAATAATCATATCAGGACTAAGAATGGAAAACTTTCCACTCCGGAAAGCAGATTCTAATCGATTTGTTAATTTTGAATCGGGCTGAAGTGACTGAGCATATTTGTCACGCAGAATCCATGCACCGATTGCATATGTTTTGATTATCTTAAAACCACATTGCTCCAACAAGCTTCTAAGCTTGAAATAACTCAAGTCAAGATCCCTATTCCCACCAGTTATTCTATGTAAAATATTTTTAATCGCTAATGGATTTCTGTGATTATTAATTACAAGCATGCCATTTTCTTTTAAATAGGTATTCAATAACTTAAGCACAGACATCCGTAAGTTATTTTCCGCATTACCAAAAAATCTAAACGCCGTAATTAAATCTACAGGCTCTATCGATATATTTTCTTGGGTTATATCTGCGCAAATAAACTCAGTAACTTTACATTTTTTCTTTGCCTGCTCTTGCATTTCCTTCGAGATATCTATAGAAATAGATTTTTTTGCATATTTTTCTAGCAACTCGATAATACGACCAGTACCACTAGCAAAATCTAAATATCTTGGGACACTCTCCTTATAATTAGTGGTAATTATTTTTGTTAATAATTCTGCCTCGACACTTGCCATATAAGCATCAAACGGCTGATTTTTTATAAAATCATCATAATCTTTCCCTTTTTTTACATGGCTGTTCCTATAACTCATTTATATTACTCCGACCTTGCTCTGAATATTATTTACAGTGTTTGCGGTGCTTAACAACATATTTAACACTACGAGGATTTCTCTTTTACTTATTGGCTCTAGTTATTTAACAATATCACCATACTTAATTAATTTTCTAGCCAATTCCGCATGTTGTTGTAGCAAAGCTTTATACTTCGCGGATGACCAATTTATATTGTAATTACTTTTCCTTGTGTTTATTATTTTTCCCACCATGATATTTTTACTGGAATCGCCAATACCTTCATCTCCTGTCTTGCTAAATTTCTTATAATTTTCCAATAGTGGTGAAACAAGGTTAAGATAAGTTGCTATTCTAGTTAGCTCTTCTTTCGGCCGATCAACCAAGCCATCACTATCCACATAAAGGAATTTATGATTTCTATTTTCTACGAATTTATCTATAGAAGTTAGCCTTCTAACATAATATTCTAAAAGATGTTCATAATTACTGTTACCATGAAGACGCTCATGCATACTAAACATGCTTGCAAGGGTACTAACAGGATCCCTTAGCAATATTATTACTGATAAAGTATTGTCAAAAAGATCAGTTCTAATACTTAATTTATCATGCAACAATTTATCGAGCAAAATATGGCTACTCTGATACCCTTCTTCATCAGATAATGCTACCCGCATTTTCAATTTTGAAAGAGAATTGATATATGATAAATGCAGCTCTCGGTACCCGCATATATCGCTGTGACTACCTAAAATATGACTTAGTAGAGTTGATCTACTCCTCATATGAGAAACAATAAACAAATATTGTTTATCACAAATTAATACATTTTTCCTTAGTATAGCCCCACAATACTTATTGATTTTTTTTACCATCACAGTATACGCCATTACTTCGTTAGATCACTAATAATAGTTCTAGCTAATCCTGCATATATTCCCTTGTCAAACCGACAAAACCCCATAAAATGCAGGAAATGTGCATTCTCTAAATCCATATAGTTGCAGTTGCAATATTTTGGATGCTTTAGCACAAATGACTTTGGGCTATTTGCAACAACAATATTTGACATTACTTGCTCAGAGCCCCATTCATTCCATCTATTACCGACAATTTTTGCCATCTCGATTGAAATATTTTCAACATATCCACGGTTAAATGAGTTTTTTGCGAAACCAGAAAAACCAGCACATCCCCTAATGTACATTGATCTTTGAAACTCCTTCAGTTTTTCAAACCCAGCTTCTGCTTCAATCTGAACATGAACCCCATTATCGCCTTCTTCTTCGATAACATGTTTAGCCCGCTCACTACTTTTTCTCATTGGCTCTATTGATTGATAATCTCCTGATGAAGCGAGTACAAAACTTGATCCTTCCTCAACACATTTATTGACTTCCTCGATATTTTTCAGGGTAATTGTATCTGCATCCAACTGAATAACATAACTATCCATAACTATATCTGATATTAAAAGTAACCTTTCCCAACAACCACCGCGCGGACAGGAGCCAGACTCAATTGAGTCAATATCATATATTTTAATTTCATTAATATTTTTTTCCAAAATATCTAAATCAGAATCAGTTAAGCTTCCATCATTTAGCACTACAATTTTCTTTGCTTTTATAAATGAAGTAAATGATTTTATTGCTACAAGATACTGCCGAAGGTCTTTATGCTGAATTTGCGTTACGATAACCAGCTCACTACGCGCATTTACCGCCACTGGAGGAACATTTACAATTTCCTTACATTTATGGTCAAATTGTATTCGTCCAATTTTTTTATTTAACTTGGCTACAGCATCTTGATATATTTTACTTAGCATAAGCTCTGACCTAATTTATTTACCTTGACTATCGATTTTTTTCTAACAAATACTTATGTATTTCATTTTCTATGCCCTGTGGTCGCCCAAGTAAGAGCCATAATAAAAAAACCACCACAGTAAAAGTAAATACTCCTATAAAGACTAGTATCGGTAATCTAATAATACTAGATATTTCAAGTATTTCTTCTGCTGTTTGAACTGCGGTATACATTATAAGGCTTGCAAGTATAGGCCTCGACAAGGCAATAAAAACATTCCCGACTTTTAAGCTGGGATATTCTTTTATGAAGAAGAACAATCGCCCTACAGCAAACATTGAAATCAATATATTTACAAAGGCAATATCTTCTATCTTAAAACCATACGATACCATAACAATAATTATGGAAACTGCCACTATTGCCTCAGCAAAATATATCAGGGCTAGCTCGCGCATTCTGTCTGCTACGATTAAATACTGGCTAACTGGCAACATAAATGCCCTAATTGCAATAGCTATCGCAAGCAGCTCTAAAAGAGGAATGGCATCACGGAACTTTTCCCCTAATAATATATTTACGAAATCGTCCGCAATTGCGGACACACCTAACCCTAATGCAAATGCAATGGTTGCAGTAATGTTTATTACCTTTGGAAAGGTTCTGGCTACCCAGTCACTATCATTCTGTATTTTTGAAAGCCCTGGCAGAATCGCGCGGCCAATTGGCGCAACCACCTCCCCCACAGATATCCGTGATACATCACTTGCAACTGCATACAATCCAATAATAGTTGGGCTAAAATAGGCGCCAAGTATTAATCTTTGTCCGTTACCTATAAAGAAAAAAGAAACCGCTCTCAACGATTGCCAACCGGAAAAAGAAATCATCTCTTTTCTTGCGCCCAATGAAAATCTCGGCCGATAAGGATGCATGACAAAACTAAAAACTAGGCCCATCAATGAGCGAAAGACTATGCCAATTACTAGCGCCCAATACGTTTGTATAATAAAAGCTAATGTCACTGTGACTATCACAGTGCTCAGTTGAGTAATGACCGCATAAGTAAAATCTTTCTTGAACTCGAAGTTTCTTTGGAAATCTACAATACCAATATTTTTAAAGCCAGAAAATGCAATTGACAAGGCTAATATGTATAAAATCTCTCCATATCGCTCATCGCCGTATATATTCGTCAATACTGGCGTTAATATCAGTACAATAATAGCGCTCAACAAATGCACAAATATACTCAAAGTCCACACAGTGTCATAATGCACTCGCTTCGGATTTGAATGACGTATTATTGCGGCCTCCGAACCAATCGTGCTAAAAGCGTCCAAGAGCGCTATAAATGCCGCAGAAACGGCTACCACACCAAAGTCTTCAGGAGTTAATATTCTTGCCAATATTGCCGTACTTATTAGCCCAAGAAAGCGCATCGACCACCGCATTCCTAGCATCCAAAAAGCACCGCGGGTAACCGTACGAGTTAAATTTTCTGACATATTAATCTAACAAACCAAACATGGTGGCGTATATCGTCCTGAAAAAATAAATATGTGAGAATGTAATGCACTGACGGTCATTTTCTGTAAACGACCACCGGCTAAAGCCGTTGGCTTCGAGTTACGGCTGAAAACCGGGTCATCCAGCGTGAAGGCCAACTACATCATACTAAAGTCATCATCCAGCTTTTGATCCTCAATATACTTATTCCATACCTCATCTGTAACATTGCCACTTGAAGCCACCCAATATCCCCTCACCCATAGATGCTGACCTCAGTAGCGCTTCCTCAAAACACCATATTCCGACAGAAGCCTGTGTGAACTCTTCCCCCTTCAGATACTATACCGCCCGAGAAACAGACAATTGCGGTGGAATACCAATCAGCATGTGGACATGATCTAGATTGATCGGCCCTGTGTAAATAATCATCACCTTACTGCGTGCTAACTCACGCAGCAACTCCCGGCATCTGTGACCAACATCTCCGCCAAGAACCGGGTAACGATATTTCGTTACCCGCACAATGTGGTATTCGCAATCCCAAATCGTGTAACTGCGGCGCTTATAATCTTTCATCCCCTCAGCTTACCGCCATTTCCCGGCCGCCTAAAGGCGGGGGGTATACAGATCCCCTATCGGGGACTTTAAAACTATTCCAGCTTAAATCCTTTGCTTAACAATTTATCCGCAAGCCCTTTCAATGGATATCCTTGCTCATATGCTTTTTTTGCGTGTGACAAAGCCATCTTATATTCCTGGGCATCAAAATAGAGCAAACCAAAATTGTAATGCGCCTCTGGATTGTCGGGTTGAAGCTCTAATGTAGCTTGATACATGTTTTTTGCAAGTTCATATTTGCCGATTCTATGCAAGTAAATACCAAAAATTGCCTTTACCTGTGCATCATCAGGAGCATAGTTTATGGCCCGCTGAAAATAGCATTCAGGCTTAGACTTTAATTTTCTCGTATACTCACCACCCTTCAGGGAAAATCGCAGCATGCTGAATAGCGCCCGATGATGATTGGGGATAGCCCTTATCGTAAAATTAAGATTGCCAGGAACATTCAGCCCCCACCGTAAACTGGAATCAGGTTCAAGTCTCTCAAGCTTAGGTGTGAAATGGTTATTTTCCACTAGTCCCAGCTTATATTTCGAAATGTATCGATAGTCATAAGGGCCAAAATCCTTGCGGGGTGTTCCTGTACAGCGTAATCCACCAAATGACTCTCCAACCCATGGTGCCGGATCCGCTTCCTGCACCCACTTTGGGTCTTTTTGCTCGGCACGTGACATACCAACACTTACAATAGAGATGATGATCGCGACGATAAAGTGATATTTTTTCATAAGTGGTCAATTCTTCCCCATGTGTCGCGACAGAAATCTAATTTTTCATCTGCTAGATAACCACAATTCAAGCATCATCAATATCCATACAAGTTCCCCATAGAATTTTGCGTGAACACTTTGGTGCATCGTAATAGTTTGATCAATAAATGATTTCGAAAACAATTCACGCTTATTAAGCGACTCTAAGGAGGCGTAAGCCAGCTCTTGCAATCCTACGTGCTCACTAGTCCATATACCAAACGGTAGCCCAAAACCTTGCTTCTTTTTCTCAATTATTTCTTGCGGCAAGAATCCTGCTACCGCCTCTTTATAAAACCAGCGTAATGTCCCATTCTTTAGTTTTATATCTGATGGTATGCGGCATGAGAAATCGACCAACTCATCATCCAATAATGGATATGCCACTCCCACGCCAACCCGCTCGCACATACGGTTGACCTTGACAAGGTCATTATCATGCAAAGTTCTTTTCCAGTCTGGCCACATCATGCGATTTAAATCTGTCACGTTATGCAAATATTGATAACTTTCTCTCAGAATATTAAGTGGATGCTGCTGGTCTACGCTGGCAAGGACTTCCCGTGAAAATATTTCCTCTGCGGCGTGCCTATGTAAATAATTGTATGTCTCTAAACGGTCTGGTAGCGGTATCTTCGCCTGACGAATATAACTATAAATTTTATTCAATACCGGCATATGCTTCATTATTGGGTTGTGCAAGAAAAGCGGTTCCAGAAACAGGCCACGAAATATAGCGGGTATATTATAATATGATTCAAATACCTCTTGTTTGGCATAACGCTCGTTCCCTGCAAATAGCTCATCTCCTCCATCGCCAGCCAGCAATATTTTCACTCCCCTTTCTTTCGCCATTTTTGCACAAAAGTAAGCTGGCAATGCAGACGAGTTACCAAAAGGTTCATCCAGGTATCTGGAAATATTTGGCACTTCCGCAATAACGTCATCAGGTGTTACATAATATTCATTGTGCCCAGTATTAAAGTGCTTGGACGCAATCCGTGCATACTCCATCTCATCATAGCCCTCAGCATCGAAACCTATAGAAAATGTTTGTGCTTTGCCATTTGTTATCTTTGACAAAGCACCAGATACTGTAGAGCTGTCCAGACCACCACTTAGAAATGCCCCCACGGAACTGCTGTACTCAGGGCGAGCAACACATCGCGAAACAGAGCGTTCAATAATTGACAGCATCTCCTCTGATAGACTTTCAATTGATTCGTGGTTTTGCTCTACGAACTCCGGTTTCCAGTAATAATGGGGGACAATGGAACCGTTTCGGAAAGCTACATACTGTCCATTTTCCAACTTGCTGACATTCTTATATATAGAGCCGGAACTGGGAATTGCGTGAAAATAAAAGTAGTCGTATATACCCTGGTTGCTGATTATTTTATCCACTGAGGGATGACTAACAACGGCATCGGCACGAGAGGAAAATATAACGCCGGAACTTGTCTGGGTATAATAAAGATGTTGCTGGCCCATCCTATCCAGACAGAGTACCAATTCCTCGCGCTGATGATCAAACAAGACAATGGAGAAACGTCCAGCCAGTGAATCAAGAAATCGCATGCCGCACTCCAGGTAGATCGTTGCAATCACCTGTGCATATCCATACTCAGTAGATTTTTTTTCCAGCTCTGGCCGCTTCCAATACGGTGCTCCAATTATTGCAACATCGATCTTACTGCTAATGCTCGCCACGTCTCCCGTAGACGCAATATTTAGATATTTATTAGTAAACCATTTAGATTTTGATACTGAAAAACGCGAAAGCATCGCGGGACGCAAAACTTCCACGTCATGCAAAGTAGGGGCAACATCATACCAGCCACAGAGAAAGGCATTATTAGTCATGTGTACGGCCCTGTGATCCAGTGTTCGCTATTCTTATCTTTCATTATACTCATTCTTCCATACTGGAATATCGCATTTTCACTAGGCGAAGCAGATACTTTGAAATATTATTATCCCACGAGCTGCAACATAGGTGTTGATGTAAGCAGACCCTCAATCACGGCATCATTCCACATAATATCGATATCTAACTAACCCGTCGCTATAAAAGGTTTCTGTAGGGCCATGTTAGTAGCAAGTCTGGGAAAGAATCTTAACAGTCATCCCTATAACCATTATCAGCGCTGATGAAAATTACTCGTGGAAGTAGCTGATTGGCCTGAAGCTCGCTTACGGAATCAGCCGGATTCACGACAATACCCCCGGTGAAGACCAGAGCCCAGGGGGTTCACCAAAAGTAGGCGCTTTCAGGCGACCTCTGGATTCCGGCTATAAAAATTCCGGAATAATGGTATTCGCAGCAAGCTGCGTAGAATATATCCCAAGCGATTAAGAGTCTGCTTCCTCCACCCATTTGCTTATCAAACCAATGTATATCCAACTTAGAGGACCTCAATAGATCAGACTCCCAAACACTGTGATAGAGAAAAATATTCAAATGCGCTTTGTTCATGGCAAATACCTTGAGGACATATTTGGCACAATCTTCTCATCACCAGTGCTCTTAGCGAGCTCTCTATTGACAAACATCTGACAAAGGACACAAATTGCCATGATATGATAAGGTAAATCAAAATAAGCTAGGCCCAAGAAGGCACCACCAACCCCATATGCCACCAAACTAACTTGAGTCATGGAAGCCAAGGTTTCTGCCCACTGCATATTTTCCTTATCTCGAACTTGTTTTTTGATATTTCCGCAGGCTCGGTAAACCAGAAACCATAGCGTTAAAAAAAGAAAGAGGCCAACAAAACCCTGCTCGCCTAGAACTTCAAAATAAATACTATGTGCATCATGGAATTTTAGTGGATTTGGTGCGTACGATAAAAAGAGTTCTTTAGTAAAGGCGCCAAATCCTCCCCCTGTCAGTGGATGATCCTTCGCCAGATTAAATGCAAAATACCAAGCATTAATACGGCCCATCGCTGATCCATCTTCGCTGTAATTCTGGATGGTATTGATGCGTTCAAAATAATGAGATGGCATGAAACTAAGTACCGCAGTAGCTACAGCCGCCAAGGCTAATCCGATGAAAAGCTTTTTATTACTTTTCATCCAGAACATCATCATTACTGCAGCAGAAGCTAAAAATGCTCCCCGCGAATAAGAGCTGATAATAGACAAAATACATAGCATGATTGCGATTACCAGCGCATACCTGACCCATTTTTTTGATGATTGTGATCTTAGATACCACATAAACGGCAAAACCATCAAAAGCGCCAGGGCTATCTCATTATTCCCCCCAATAAATGAGTCAGGTGGTCCCCAAACCCTAAATGATCCAGCAGTTGCAGCAACAAATACCCCACCTTTTATACCAAAAAAACCTACTGAAAGTGCTATTACCCAAATTAACCCGTTGAGTTTCTCCTTGCTGGTGATGAGAATAAGTGTAAACAGTGTTATCAGCTGAATCTTAATCACCCGTTCCCATTCGACTATAGATATGTCAACATTGATGGCCGTAAAAGTTGAAAATGTAATCCATGATAAGAGTGCAAGCCAAACTGTTGTTATAGGTGTGATCGGTAATTTATTTTTATCCTTTGTGAATAACAGACCAACAATCAATGCCCCTGCCGTGATCGCAGCAAAAGGCATGTTATAGGCAAACCCCCAGGAAAAGCGATGTGGATTCATATATGACAGCCAAGACCAAAGATAAATGCCAATATATGGCCGCATTAGGACAAATGGAATTGCACCACCAACAATAATTGTTACCAATATATCACGCACTTTCTGTTGCCTACAGGTTATTCATCAGCACGGTCACTCGCCCGGCATTGTTGAGCCAAGTATATCCCTCCGCATCAATTGTTTCACAGGCAGCATTTGCAATACGATGCCGTAAGGTTTCATCTTTACATACCGATACCACCGCCTCTAACATTGCATCAGGTCTATCAGGATCAAACAATATTGCATTAACGTTGTTTTCCAGCACTTCCCTGATATTTTGCGTATCTGGCGCGACTATCGCCTTACCTAATGCCATATACTCAAACAGTTTCAAGGGAGATGCATAGGGCACTACATCAGGCTGTAGCGCCACATCGAAGGCTGCCACATAATTTGCAACCTCATCTCTTGGCACGATACCAGTAAAAGTCACCTTGTTGCTCACATTCAACTGTGCCGCACGCTTTTCAATATCGCGGCGTGCAGGCCCATCACCCACTACCAACAGATGGCGCACTTGCTCACCTTGATGGTCCTTAAGTAAATCCACTACTCGTTCCAGGCCATGCCACTCTCGGACAAAACCAGTAAATCCCAAAATCTGCTGTCCCTCCAGGCCAAGGTGCTTTTTTGCCTCGATATTGTCTTGTACCCTTTCAAACTTTTCAGGATCGATACCGTTCGGGATAACGGTTATACGCGATTCATCAACCCCGGCGGCCTGAGCATAATCTGCAAGGACTTGTGTCACAGGTAGCACGATGTCAGCACCAGTCCACGTATAGCGCTCTGACCATCGTGCCAACCACGGAATGGCAATACCATTGAATTTACTACGTTCCTGGAAGATGGGTGCATTAATTTCCAACAACATGGGTAACTTGTAGCGACGTTTTAACCACACCCCAGCTGGCGAATAAAGATTGTAACGTTCATACAAACAGTCGGGCTGATGATGTTTAACCGCCTTGCTTAACTTGACATATACATAAGTGGCATAGCCCAGCTCCAGTAATTCATAGATAAAACCTGGGACAAATCGTTTCAACAATGGCACCAGTCCACCTTTGGAACCAAAGCTCGACTTTTCTGTAGCACCAGGGCTCACCATGATAATTTCATGACCCAGTTTTTTGAGCGCTGCTGTCAGTTCCTCCACATGTACATATTGCCCATCCTTAGAGGCAATACGATGGTGATAAAGTATTTTCATTTTTCCATTACTCGCCTAAAAAGCTTAAGCAAACCGAGGGATGTATCGTCCCAGCTAAATCTCTCCGCATATTGCCGGGTTAGTATCTTACTGGGTGCATTTGCGTATAAATATTTGATGCCTTTGGCAATGCTTTCGACTGTTCGACTTTCTACCAGAATGCCAGCCTCGGGAGCAGAAACTACTTCCGGTGTTCCCCAAATGTTCGTTGCGACCACAGGTGTGCCACATGCCATGGACTCAAGCAATACGTTAGCCCAGCCTTCCCGGCTTGAGGCCAATACAAGCATATCCACAGCACCATAATATTGACATAGCTCTTCACTTGGTAGCACGCCAAGGAAAGTGACTCTATCCACTACGCCTAGATCGCCCGCCAGCTGCTGCAGTCTTTTATTCTCCGGCCCCTGGCCGGCAATAAGCAGCTTAATATCTGGCAATAACTGCAGTGCCTCGATCACTAGGTGATGCCCCTTTCGCTCGATCAGGTGACCAACAGAAAGTATCGTTTTGTCACGGATACCAAGAAATGAGCGCAATTCATCTCTATTCCCTGGAGGAGAAAATGCCTCCAGGTCAACACCATTGCGTAGCACCACAACACGTTCATCTGCCACACCTAACTCTATCAAGCTGTCTTTCAATGCCTGACAGACAGTCACCATGGCACTCGCCTCTCTTGCCGCCGATTGAATCATGGCACGTGGTTTTGTATATTGCGGCACCAAATTAAGATCCGTGCCACGCGCCGTAATGGTGACCGGTTTATTCAGTGCTTGTGCAATTTTGACCGCAGCAACACCATCTGGATAAAAATAATGTGCATCCAGAATGTCGAAATCATAGCCGTCCGCAATGATACGCTCGATCACCGGCAAGGCTGTGGCCGCCATAGCAGAGGGGGTCCAATTCATGCCGATTTTAGGCACCACCAGATAGCGGGGATGCTGAATGCTAATCCCGTGCCTAATTTCTGACGCTGGCACCCTGGCAAAACCGCCGTACTCTCCGTAAACCTTCGCGCCAAACGGAAACCACGGCACGGGTGCAACCACCTTGCTCTGAACCTGGCTGTTAGCGAGCAAATGCCGCAAACGGTTTTCCACAAATACACCGTGATGTGGCGTTACAACATTAGGATAAAGCGTGCTGAAAGTAAGCAATTTCATTTTCGGGTTAAAAGTCATCCATATAGCGTTGGCCAATAGGCGACTTCGCAATGACCGCTTTAATCGCGTCAATTTTTTCCTGACTTAATACTGTCCGCCACTTACTGGCGGCCTTTTCTGGATTTTTATATACGCTATAATAAGAATCTGAATCCTTTCTGGTGCTAGCCCCAAGAAATTCCATTGTTTGCTCACACCATTCTAGTCCAGAAAACTCAAAACACGATTGTGCAGTCTCCACCGGATTCGCGCACATATCTTCATATCTTAAGACCATCACGTTATTGTTGTCTTTTGTATCATCATGCGCTTTTTCATTAAACAGCACCCAGCGCCAGGCCAAACGCTCTTCGGGTGACAGAGTAAGAAGTTTATCCATGGACAAGCCATAACTGGCCGCCTGTTCCGTTGCCAATAAGCGCTCATACAACGGATAGTCTTCGCTTGCTGATACAAAACTGGTGAATTTTTTATTGTTCTCGCCACTCAATACGGATGTAATATAACCACAAGGGTGACGCAATATATGAATACCCTTGCAGCCAGGGAGACTATTAACAATAACTCCCATGCGTCCCAGCAATTGAATTGATTTCCATACCACAACGAAATTCGTTGAAAGATGCCTATTGACGGGCCGAATGACAGGTAGCCCGAGATCTTTTTTCAGCACTGACAAAGCACCCGACAATAATACGCTACCCCTGAATAAACCCTGTCTCATAGGGGAAGCATAGGCTTTATTAAAAAAAGGAAGCTTGCCATTTATCTCCGGCCGGCGACTAAGAACGAACTGCTCAACATATTCATTAATAAAATCAACATATTTTGCCGAACTACCAGCACTCTCCAGCAATGGAATCTCATTAATCTTGTCCCATGTATCCGGCTCATGGCGATAAAGTGTGTGCCTGTGACTGTCAAATATTTTCCCAATCCAAGTCGTGCCGGATCGAGGCATGCCAAACAACAGTATTATCGGTTGTTTAATCATTATGCTTTTTATATCCGTGCGACGTTTCTAAGAAACGATTCAAACATGAGCAACGACCATAATACCGCGCTGTGCTCACTCTTACCGGACTGATGCTCATCGACTAGCTTTGCCAAAAACCCCTTATCAAACATACCGGTTTCCATGAGGGTTTCGCCAAGAACAGCGTCGCGTACACGCTGCTTTAACGGACCACGAAACCAACTGGATATAGGCACACCGAAGCCCATTTTTGGTCGATAAAGGATATCCTGGGGAAGATAGGGTTCCAGCGCCTTTTTGAAAATATACTTTCCCTCCTGACCACGCAGTTTCAGTGACGGCGTTAGTCTTGCTGACCATTCCATGAATTCGTGATCCAGTATTGGCACACGCACTTCCAGAGAATGAGCCATGCTGGCACGATCAACCTTAACCAGGATGTCGCCAGGAAGGTAAGTCTTGATATCGATATACTGAATCAGCGACAGAGGGTCATGCGTCGGCGAACGGCTTGCATGATGGCGGAAAACCTCTACCGCATGGTAACCCCCAAGCTTATGTCGAAACTCTTGGGAAAACATATTGCTGCGAACACCATCGACACAAACCGATATGCTGTGCAGATAGGCTGCAAAACTATCCTTGGCCAATGCCTGAAACGTAGACTTGGCACGAAATATTTTCGGTGCCCAATCCATTTTGGGATAGGCCGAACCCAGTAAGCCGAATACCGGTTTTCTCAACGGGCCGGGTAACATGCCTCGAATCTTTTCTTCATTCATATGCCAGCGATGGCGGCGGTAGCCCGCAAAGGTTTCATCACCACCGTCACCGGACAGAGCCACAGTAACGCGTTTTTTTGCCAATTCACAAACCCGGTAGGTCGGCATGGATGAACTGTCGGCGAAAGGCTCATCATAGAGGCTAGCCAAGTGATCTACGAGATCGAAGTCATTTGGGTCCACCTGATCCAGGTGATGATTGGTGTGATAGCGCTCGGCGACCATTTGGGCGAATTCGGTTTCGTTGAATTTTGGATCACCAAAACCGATAGAGCAGGTGTTTACCGGGTCATTCGGATTCAACCCTGCCATCATGGCCACGATGGCGCTGGAGTCCACACCACCGGACAGGAATGCGCCCAATGGCACTTCAGACATCAAGCGTATATCAACAGCCTCTTTGAGTCGCTCGATGAGTTCAATCTTAATATCGGCTTCGCTTCGCCGATATATGGGCTCGAAACTGATATCCCAGTACTCGCTTGGCTGGCCGGCACCCTTTTGTCGTGAAACCAGTAACGTGTGCGCAGGCGGAAGTTTATGAACCGCGCTGAATATGCATTTCGGGTCTGGGACATACCCCAGGGCGAAGTAGTCTTCCACCGCAGTGGGGTCGATATCGCGGGAAAGGTTTGGGAACACCAGCAAGGATTTAAGCTCAGAGCCAAAAATAAATTTTCCGTCAGGAAGAGTCGCGTAGTACAGCGGTTTTTTGCCCAACCGATCGCGAGCCAAAAACAACGTCTTCTTGTTTTTATCCCATACCGCAAAGGCAAACATACCCCTGAATCGTTCAACACATTTTTCGCCCCACTCTTCCCAGGCGTGGACAATGACTTCGGTGTCGGAATGGGTTTTGAAAACATGCCCAGCCGCTTTCAACTCGTCACTTAAGTCCGGGAAATTGTAGATCTCACCATTGAAGGTAACGATGACGGAGCCGTCTTCATTTTCCATGGGCTGTTTGCCGCTGGAAAGGTCTATAATAGAGAGGCGTCGATGACCTAGGCCGACGCCTGGTTCAATGTGCAGACCACCGGCATCCGGCCCGCGGTGGAACTGGGTCTCGTTCATTTTATGGAGAAGTCCACGCTCTATTGGACGTTCACCATTGAGATCAAATATTCCGACTATGCCGCACACGTTATTGTTCGCTCACATATTCTACTGTTGATTCCGAGCCGAAAAGCAGCTTATCGTACACTCGCAGATAACCACTGACCATACTGGTCATGCTGAACATTTTTTCCACACGCAAACGGCCTGCCTTGCCGTGGATTCTGCGCAGTTCCGGAGCATCGACGTAACGCTGAATAGCTTGTGCCATGGCGACTTCATCCGCCGCTGGAATGGTCACGCCTGTTTCGCCCTGACTGACCAACTCCGGATTCCCTCCAACCGCTGTTGCCACCACCGGCAGGCCCGTCGCCATAGCCTCCAGTATCGTGTTCGATACGCCCTCGATAAGCGACGGCAGGACGAAGATATCCAATGTCTGCATCATTTTCGATGCATCGTTCCGCGCACCAGGCAGCCAGGCAAGGTGTTCGGCTTTTGCCTCGCGCAATATGGCTTGAGCTTGTTCCCGCAGGGGACCATCACCGATCAATACCAGTCGTAGGCGTTCTCTGCCTTTTTCCACCGTATCCAGTAATGCAATAAAGGCGCGCACCAAGGTCAACTGATTTTTCTCGGACTGCATGCGGCCTATAGTACCAATAACAATGCCATCCTTGGGGGAAAAATGCTCGACGGGTAATGGTAGGCGATGTTTGACTGAAAAAAATTGCTCGGTATCCACGCCATTATAAATCTGGCTGATTTTTTGTGGGCCCGCACCGGCAGATGTCTCTAACCAACTGGCCAAATCCTGCGACAGCGCGACATAACGCGACACCAATGGTCGCATAACTTTCCGAAACAGCAGGTATTTCCGGTTCGTACCCTGAAGATCAGTGGTGTCTCTGCCGTGTTCACCCTGAACTCGATGGCGCACACCCGCAAGCCAGGCTGGAAATTGAAACTCTAAAGCCCCCAAATTACGAGTATGCACAATTGCCGGCCGTAAGCGCCGCATGAGCCGCCAAAAACGCACGTATGCACCCAGATCGTTGCCCGGCCGCTTATGTAAGGCATAAACTTCTACATCTTTGCGCTGGATACGCTCGCGGAAATCGGTGTAGTCATCAATGCACACAATAGCGTGACGATAGCGTTCCGCCGGCATGTGATTAATCAGGTTGACGAGGCCATTCTCCAGCCCACCCACGGCCAGGCGGTAAATAACATGTACCACAAGCGGTGGCTGACTGACGGTCGTTCCTGTCATTGCTCCTGTCATTGATTAACGGCTCCCCGTAACTGAGGCAACATGGTCGTCAGGAAGTCCTCCATCACCACTGCGGCTTCTTCGGCGCCCATTGAATATTCCGCTGATATCACCCAGGCCGCCGAGCCACTACGAGTTCCCAGTAAACGGCTCCGTGCCGCATAGGCCTTTGCCCACACACGACTCACCGTTGCAGAACCATCTATTTCATACCAATGCCACACCAGTCGTGTACGGCCCTCTGATTCCAGGCGCGTAACGAGCACTGGCCAACTTCGTTTAGCCGACAAGCGTGCCTGTGTAACCCCACCGCCCAAGCGGCGAGACTGTTTGTCATCAAACACCACGTTATTCCAGTTGATCAGTTCTGCGTCCTTGTTTTGGCTCGGGTAATAGGCCAGATAGACCTGCACACTTTCCCCATCCTTACGGTACTCAACACGATGCTCTTGGGCCCCAACGACGCTTGGGCTCCACTGAGTGTCCGTTTCAAATGGCCCGCTCCACTCTTCATGCCCCAATGGCAGCTTTACATCGGTCGCCAATGCTTCTGCGCTTCGGGCATCCATCCAGGCAGCAAATCCCGATGCGCTTATTGCCACGCCGGTTGCCAAAACAGCCCACATTACAAACGTCAAGATAGTTGGTGCTTTTCCATTGACTGCGACGATATCCGCTGACACCGTCTCTTTACCAGGCACCGATACCGCTTTTTCACGAAAGAAGGAACCCACCCAAAACAGCAGAAAGATAACCACACCGAAGAAGATCCAGCCATAGATAATATGATCGACGCCCACCGCCAGGCTGTAATCGCTTAGATGGGCTATCATTACAATGCCATAGGCACGGATACCATTGGCAATAATGGGCACTATTGCCGCCATAACAATAAATATCAGACGTCGCTTTAGACTCGTGTAATTCAGATAGGCATAGAGAGTACCCAAAGCCAGGGAGGCAATGAGATAACGTATCCCACTACAGGCTTCGGCCACCTCAAAACTGCCGCTGGGAATATGAAAAAACAGCCCTTCCCAATAAACAGGAATGCCCGTCAGTTGCAATGCCCACACCGAAAAAACCGCAGTTATATCTTGTAGCGGAAGTACCAAAAAATCTCCTACGGGAACGGCAAAAAATAAATAAGCCAACGGAAACATAATTTTCCGCACAACATCGTTACCGAAGATTACCCAGACGAAAACAGGCAGCATTGTTACAACCGCCAGCTGCTCAACCACTGCCAACTGAGCGGCATAGCCCAGCAGCCAGAGCAGTGCCGGGAACACCATTAGTAGTGTGGCTCGTGGTGCAGGCTGAGGTGACACACGCGCAAGTTCAGCGCGTTTTTCCCAAATGAGGTAAGCCACAATGGGCAAAATCAAAAAGCCATGGGCATAGGTCTCAGACCGCCACCAAATGCTGACAATATCGCTGTAGCTAGACCAGAAAACAGCTCCCAGCACCAGCAAGGAAGTCCCAAATGCGATGGACGCCGAGAACCACCCCGGCGACCAGCCAAGACTTTTCGTTTTTTCGGCTACAACCACGCCCGTCATGAGATTAGCGCCGATAAATCCGCGTGAATCACTGGATTTTCCTCAACTGGGCCGGTCAATTCGAGCAACTCGTTAAAATGCTGTAGATTCTTTTCCCACCCATAGTTTTGCAACACACAACGTCGTGCTGCAGCCCCCATGTCGGCACCCTGACCCGCCAATAGGCACAACGCCTGTTTGAGGAAAAGTTCTGGCTCCGACTCAATGAGCAAATCAATTCCCGCACGAGCGGAAATTCCTTCGCCTGCCTCGGGTGTCGCCAATACCGGCTTAGCCATCGCCATAGCCTCCAGTACCTTGTTTTGCACACCCCGGGCAATACGCATGGGAGCAACGGCTGCCATCGCATGGGCAATATAAGGACGAATATCACGCACAGCACCCGTTACTGTAACACCTGGTACTTTCCCCAGCGCCTGTATTTCCGAAGTGGGACGTGAGCCGACAATGTAGAACTCCGCATCGATGACATCAGCACGGATACTGGGGAAAATTTCCCTGGTGAACCACTGCACGGCATCTGCATTGGCCCAATAATCCATCGCCCCCGTGAACACCAGTCTTGGGCACGGTCGTGGGTACGGATTGGAATACTCCCGATTCGGTGAAAAATAGTCCGTATCCACACCGTTGTGTATCGCATTCACACGCACTGCAGTCTCTGGGGCCATTTTCTTAAACATGGCGCACTCGTCATCGGTTACAAGCACAGTGGCATCGAACTCACCGGCAATTTTGCGTTCGTAATCAAACAGGGTGCGGGCCTCACGCCCGTAAATCCAGCTCAGCGGCCAGGATTTTGCGCGGGCGTATTGCGCCCACTTATCCGAATCAATATCCACAAAATCCGCTATCCGCCGCAAATGAGAATATGCCGGGCCCGAGACAAATTGCGCCATGGGGGAAGAAAATACGACGGCATGTTCAATGGGACTCTTCGCCAGCAGGTCATCGACCCAACCCTGCATAGATTGGCTGGCATAATAGGGAATGGTCAGCGCCCCCCCTGTTAACAAGCCTTTGAGGCTGATTAACTTTCGATGATGTGGCTTTAAGTTCAGCAAACAAACTTCCCCACACAGTGCCTCAAGTTCCGCCTGATAACGCCAGTCATCTGGATCATCAACAAATGCCCCAACGTGTACACGATAGGTCTTCGCCAAATGTTGAGCAAATTAAACGAGCGAATCTTATCGCCCTTATTGGGCGGATAAGGGATCCGGTGAACCAGAAACAGCAACTCCTTTGCCTGATTCATGACTTAGACCGCCTTGCTCATGATGGATCGCAGATGCAGGTGCAGGGATGCACCGGACAAAATCGTAGGGTGGGCATGTGGTTTATGCCCACCATTTTGTGTTGCGCCGCGAGGGCACATAAAACGTGCCCACCCTACAGTGAATAACAGGCCGGTCATCGCTCAGCCCAGATTCCTAACAATATGCGGCCCAAGCCACTGCGTCATGCCTAGGGGCAACTTGCGCCAAAGCTTGATAAACATCTGATACTTGGGATTATTGGGATTCACTTCCGGCACTTCCTTTGCTTTCACCAGGTGATATTCATAATGTAATGGCTCCGGCACAAAACCCCAGTTCTTTTTAAAACTGTAGGATCCGGCACCCTGCTTGCTGCGGCCAAAATCAAAGATGCGAATCCCCTCTTCCGCAGAGCGACGCATTAATTCCCAGTACATAAAGTCGTTACCTTTTAAGGCCCGGGCCTCGGAGGTACCCCCGCCATAATAAGGCAGTACCTCGTCTCGGAAATAGAAGTTCATCACGCTGGCCACGGTGCGACCATCCTTGGTGATGGTCAGTATACGGCAATCATCACCGAACTCATCCCGTAACACCGTGAATAACCGACGCGAAAAGACCGGTGTTCCCAGGGCATGCACGCTCTGTGAATAGGCATTGTAGAAGCGATCCTAATCATTATCCCAGGCGGATTCAAGGCCGGCCTTGATGCCCTTGCGCACCATGGCGCGCTGTTTGCGCGGGATGTTCTTGAGATTCTGCTCCGGGTCGGGATCGATTTCCTTGCGGAAGGTGACGTATAAATCCTTGTGCGCCCAACCCGGATGGTGCTGATGACGGTTGCGCATTTCCAGGGCATCCACGTCCAGGGTTTCTGCCTTCTCTTGGGCTGCACGAGTCAGCAGATCGGCAACCTCTTCGCTATTTGCAACCACGCCGCCATAGACGCAAAAGGGCAAGGACATGAGGTTATTACCAAACAACCGGCTCCTGATCTGTGCCAACGGCAAGACACCCTCGATCCGTCCATTACGTTCGGCATAGAGAAACCAGGTGCGATGGTTGAAGACCTCTTCGATCACCCGCTGCCAGCCAGCGCGGTGGAAAAAGGTGGCTTCACCGCACGAATCAACAAAGGCATCCCATCGCTCGTGATCGGCCGTGCTAAGCTCGCCGATTGTCAGTGCACTCTGCGCTGTCATGTGGTGGTCTTCCCGTCGAGCTTTTTGTCAAGAAAAATCCGGTCCATTCTGTCCCAGTCAAAATCATCCAGCAAGGCCCGCAGGCGTGACTCCATACGGCCCAGGTTGAGGTAGTGACGAAAGCGCGTCTTCATACCGAGACCTGCCTGACGCGGCTGCTCGGTATCGATCTCCCAGGGGTGAAAATAAAACATACCAGACTGCCCCTCACTCTGGTTGACATGACGCAAGGCCCAGCGGGAGACGGCATAGGGATATAGACGAAAAAAACCGCCCCCGCCACAGGGCAGATTACGGCTGCCAAGGCGCAGGGTGGTAATAGGCACTTCGAGAATTCCCGCCTCACCCCGAGGACGAAAGGCGAAACGCGGCGCCTCGGGCATGCCGTAGAGATCATGACGTACAGGGTAGATACTGGAGCTGTAACGGTAGCCGGCCTCAGCCAGCTCATCCAGCGCCCAGAGATTGTCTGCACCAATGGAATAGCTGGCGGCGCGATAGCCCTTCACCTCCACACCACTCAAATCCTCCAGCAACTTCTTCGTCTTCTCCACGTCGGCACGAAATTCCGTCGGCTGTTGCTGGGTGACCCGCACATGGGAATAACCATGACTGGCCAGTTCATGACCACCATCGACAATGCGCCGGATCAACGCCGGGTAACGCTCCGCGACCCAGCCCAGAGTAAAGAAGGTCGCCTTTACGCCTGCCGTCTCAAACAGGGCGAGAATACGATCCGTGTTGCCTTCCACACGACAGGGCAGTGTATCCCACTGAGCACGATCGATGTGGCCCTCGAAGGCGGAGACCTGAAAGTAATCCTCGACGTCGACGGTCATGGCGTTGCAAATGGACATATTGATAGCTTGAACCCGTGTAACGGCGACTAACGTGCGGCCATGAAATTAGGGCGCACGCCAACGACGCACAGAACCTTAGCTTGTTGCGTTGCGTTCATAAAATCTCGATTGTTAATGGAAATACTGTGCTCACACGGTTCACCAGCGCAAAGCCAACCGTACCGAAAGCAGGTTTTCGGTGTAGTCGATAATACCGTCACGCTGGGTGTTCCTGGCCTCAAGGGTGGCATCCATATATCGCCCAAGCTTGCGCGTAAGGGTGGCGTAACTGGCCAGGCGACGGTCGTCCAAACGGTTTGAATACTCGCTCAACACGAAGTCTGTACCTACATTGAAATCGACCCGCCGCCCCGGAGCCCAACGCCAGGAAATACCGCTGCCGCGCACCGTCTCGTCTATCTGGCTCTCCTGATATCCCCGCCTCTCTTGGTACAAGGTAAGCGAAGTGGTAGAACGCCGGGTGCCATAGCTGAAATTCATCTCGATCCGCCGGCGAAGATAGACTTCATCCAGAGGCAGAATTTCGCGCAGCGGCAACTGGGTATTGACGTCGATAATGGGCTGGCCGGCATCATCGAGCGGCAGTGCCAGTTGGTACTGTCGACGGGTGGTCATTCCTTCGGAATAGGCCACACTCAGGTCGCTGCGACGACCGCGGTGACTCAAGTCAAGGCGCCAGTCGCTGCCGTAATAGCGCCTGCCTCCACCGACACTCAATTGCGTGCGCGGGCTCGGCTGCCAATCCAGACCAAGATTCCAGAAATTGCCCTCCGGGGCAGGAGCACCCTCAGCTTGTGGATATTCATTCTCTTCACGACCGACTTGTCCATTGAGCCCCAACCGGTTACTCAGGCGGTAATCGAGTTGCAGATCAGCCTGACGGGTCGTCACACCAGTTCGTTCAGTGGACCGATAATCGATACTTTGCGCACGATAACCCAGAGCCCATGACCAGCGATCGGCAGCTTTTTGATCTGCTAACCGGAAATCAACTCCATTCGAAAAACTGTCCCTATCACTTTCATCGGGATAAAAGACGGTGGACTGCGTATAACGTAGCTCGGCCTTGGCCCAACCACCGACCCTTCGCCTCAGGTAGGGAGAAACGGAGGTGGTGAGGATATTCCGTAGATTAGCGCCACCAGCGATATAACTCTGGCCGACGGCGGCATCCGGCTCCACCACAGTCTGGCGAAAACCGGCATCACCATCGACAAAGAGCAGGTTGTTAACCAGAATACCGTTCATACTCGCACCCAATTGGTGATACGCCGCATTCCTTTCATTGTCACGGGCGAAGTAAAGCCCTCGCCAACGGTAATCCAGGTCAAGATTCAGCCGTCGCCCATCGGTGCTCAAACCAAAACCAGGCGCCACCTCGGTAACATAGTCGCTCTGCTCTCCGCCCGCCGGACGCAAGGCAATATTGTCGCTATAGGTTTCGGCCAGTTCCAGGGAGGGGGAAAAGCGCCAGCTGGCAGCCTCGGCCAGCATGCCGGCCGACAGGGCCAGAAAAGCGAACAATGTGCGAGAAACAGCAAGCACGGTGCCCGCTCTGGCTAGCAAGTAGGACAATTATTCCCCCCGCCCTGTTGCCCCATAGCCATAACCATAACCACCGTAACCCGCACCCTCGACGGCGCGATTTTTGTTAAGCACCACGCCAACGGTCTGATTGGGATCAAGCAATGCAATCGCCTGCTTGACCTGGATCTGTTGCGTTCTCGCTGCTTCAACCACAACGACGATTTGTCCCATTAAGGACGATAGTGTGACCGCCTCATTGGATAGGAGTAGCGGTGGGGAATCGAATATCACGACACGATCCGGGTAGCGATTGGCCAATTGATCCATCAGCTCCCGCATCGCGTAACTGCCCAGCAACTCGGCAGACGAAGGATGGCGACGCCCCGCCGGCAACAGGGTCAACTTGGGGACATTGGTTTTCATCAACAAGTCAGACAGATCAATATCGGAGTCGGCCAGATAATCCACCAATCCCTGCCGGGGTTCCGGAATACCGCAATAATGACAAATGGCAGGCTTGGCCACATCGGCCTCCACCAGCAGTACTGTATGATCCAGCTCCATGGCCATACTCATGGCCAGACCGATGGAAGTGAAAGACTTCCCCTCACCCGGTAGGGCACTGGTCACCATGATCAAGTTACCATGAGCAAGCGCCACTACCCCTCCACCGAAGGCATTCTTCAGTAGCGGCCGCTTGATGGCTCGGTATTCATCGGCCAACCGCCCCTGACTGGCATCCGGCGTCAACATGCCCGCCGCCTTAAGGCGCTCGAAATCGATGGAGGCCTCCTGCTGCGTCGTCTTCCTGGCTTGCGTGTCAATAGCAGCAGAAGGCGCAAAGGAAGATGATGCGACAGAAGATTCGAGGGAAGCCGCATTCGGATCCACGGAACTACCCAGTTTGTCGATATAACGTTCGATGGAGCTCATTGTTCCCTCACTGATTCCTCTAGGAGGCAGCCGGTTTTAGCATAAAATGTAGATACGCCAAGTAAACCCCGAACAGGGCCACCAACAGCAATCCCATGGTTCCAAAGGCCGCCACCTCAGCGCGCCGTTTCAAGCGGGCATGCCCGCTCCAGATCCGCGATACACTGCCAAATACAGGCACCCCCAGCTCTCTGGTCACAGTGCGCACACTGTCGAAAGACGGCTTCAGCTGCGACAGGAAGAAGGCAAAGGCCAAGCCAGCCAACAAGCTACCCAGCAGAACCACCGAAACCAGCAGGGGACGATTGGGGCCTGAGGGCTCCAGAGGCACACGGGGGGGGTCAATAATGCGAAATTTTACATTCTCCGAACTCTGCCCGGCCTCACGGGAAATTTTTGCCGACTCCCGGCGGACCAGCAAGGTCTCATAATTCTTCTTGTTGATTGCATAGTCACGGTTGAGGCGCTTCAATTGGGCCTCAACCTGGGGAATAGTATCCACCATCGTTTTCAGATGATTGAGCTCTCCCTGGAAATTATCCACCCGCACTTGTAATGCGGCCGCCGAGGCCTCTGCTTCACCCAGCGAGATTTTGAGCTGCTGGTAGACGGGGTTGGTTTCAAGAGCAGACGGTGCAGTCGACGCCGGGTTCAGTTTTACAGCCTGCGCCAGCTCCTCCGCCTTCTGGGCCTCCAGCGTCTCGATGGTTCGCTTGATGGCAGCCACATCAGGATGCCGATCCGTGTACTGGAGAAGCAACTCATCAAGTCGTGTCTGCAATTTCTGAATGCGGGCATCCAGTGCGGAATTCATCGTCACCTGCTGTACCGGGGTCTGCGGCACCATGCCGAAGGTCGGCTCCTCTCCACGCAGCTGGCGACGCAGCTCATCCCGGCGTCTGACGGCCTCACTCAGATCCAACTGGGCTGTGGATAACTTGGTGCTCGCCGCCTGCATTTGCTGGTAATACTCCTGGCCTTCCCTGGGCATCATGCCGACATTCTTGCGCTTGACCTCTTTCAAGGCCTCTTCTGCGGTGAAAAGGCGGGTCTCATATTCCTCAATCTGCTCATCGAGAAAACGCTGGGCGATATCCGTGTCCTTGCGGGTGTCCCCCAGGCTGGTTTCCACAAAGATAGTGAGCAGCGACTGAACCACCTGCTTGGCCAGTTCCGGTTCTTCGTCTACGTAGGTAATGGTATAAAGGTTTTCGCGCCCACGCCCCGTCAACGTAATGGTCTGCTGCAGGCGATCCAGAAGCGCTTCCATCTCTTCCGGGGTCGTCGCCCCAAGATCCATATCGGTCATGCGCGCCACTTTCTCGAGATTGGGGCGACTAAGAAGTGTACGCGTCATGATCGCCACCGCCTTTGTCGAATCCGTCTCTACCGCCAGCCCTTTCAATAAAGGCCTCAATACTGACTGCGTATCCAGGTAGACTCGCGCAGAAGCCTCATATTGATCCGGCAGCGTATACACGAGCACCCAGCCCCCGATACATAGGGGCCAAGCGACTAAATGTACGTACCAACGAAACCGCCAGGCGCTCCGCGCATAGCCCATCAATTGCTCTAAGACTTCCTGCATGAGACCGTATTAAACCTGAAAAAGAGGGGTTGATAGAAAAAACCTAACCGATAGATGGGGCTAGAGCCATGACTCTGGAATGATCAGAATATCACCAGGAAGAACGGGGACGTTGGCGCTAATATCCCCGTCTCGAATGAGATCATCAAGTCGTACAATGAACTGCTGAGGCTCACCCTCCACCTCACGCACGATTGTCGCCTTGTTGCCCGAGGCAAACTCCGTCAATCCACCAACCGCTATCATCACATCGAGAACCGACATATTTTCCCGATATGACAGTACTCGCGGTGCCGCCGCCTCCCCCACGACACGAATCTGTTGGCTATAGGGACCCACAAATCCACTCACCATCACCGTTACCAGCGGATCCTTCAGGTAGTTCGCAAGTTCTCGCTCGATATCCCGCGCCAATTGCGTAGGTGTCTTGTTTGTCGCGACCAGGTCTTCTACCAATGGCGTGGAAATCTTTCCATCGGGCCTTACCACCACAGATATTGATACTTCCTCGTTACGCCAGACAAATACCTGCAACGTATCCCCGGGACCAATAAGATATTCCGTATTTACCGTGGAAGTCGCTGCAGGCGGTAACGGGAGTTGCTGTGCACAACCAGCAGAAAACACTATACCGGCAAGCAGCACAAAGAAAACAAGCGGATTATGCCCCTTACAATCAATCATCATAAATCAATACCAAATCTGAAGTCACATGGAAGAAGGTTAACTGAAAACACACCATCAACGTACTGACAACGCAAATCAGGGGATGGTAACACACACGTGGCCCACCACATTACACATCGACGAATAGAGATTAACTCTTTAGATCCAGCGATATCAGTAACGTATTACCAAAACAATCGCATTAAGCCCCAGCCGATATCTTAACTTTTACTTTTGAAAGGTTAAAGTAGCACCCTAACAGAAGAAATTTGATTCATATTAACACACGAATAACACGCTACCCCATTGAAAATGATAACCATTACCCATCTGGAATGCACCCGTGCCTAAGCGTTTATTTTGTGCAAGGCTGCTATATAACCGGACATTAATATAGATTATATTCAGCCGCTGCGCAGCAACCTATAAGCTATGGCTTTGATCGCGCAGAAGAGTACCGTCTGCGAATCGACACACGGCGGCCCTAGAAAATACACCGCTCACCACATAATAAGTAAGAAACTGTGAATTGCATAGAATGCCGCCCCCAAGGTATGCCCTCTCACTTTAAGGCTCGACTTTCGCTACGCGAAAGCGGGGTATCAACACCATCACGTCACTCTCACGAAGACCAGAGCCCAAGGGGGGGCAACCTCTGGATTCCACCTAAGAATATGCCGGAATGACGGTACTCGCAGCATGTCGAATTTCTTTACATGCAAAATCCGCAAATCATCGCGTAACTGCTAACCCACCACCTACAACCGCTACATAGAACCGAAAATAAACTATAACAAAATGTTTTTAAAGGGTTTTTAACATTAGCAACACCCGTTTCCCACACCACACAGGGAACCGTCGGGATTTCTTACAGCACTCCCGAGAAAATTGAAAATAAATTATTTTTCTATTCAAAAACAATGGACTGCAATACTGGCACGCCGATTGCTTAACCTATACTGAGAACGCAGTGAGAGATTGGTAGATAAACGCAATCACTAAACAAGCTAGGACAAGCTAGGAAGTGATGAACTAACACTAGAGGATGGAATGATGAGTAAAGTAAACAAAAAACTGGCAGGAATCGCAGCAGCTGGCCTGCTCGTGGTGAGCCCGGTGTGGGCAGCGCCTACATTTGTTGACCTAACTGAAAGCAACGGCGAAGACAGCCTGCAAACAATTTTCAACAACTTCACCACTGCCCCTAATGCAGGCCTGAGCAGCGTTGATGCCGCCAATGACATGCTGGACGATGCTGGCGATAGTTATTGGTCCATTACCGGTGCCGGCGGTTCCGTCAGCACGATGATCATCGAAATTGCGGGGTATGCCGGCAACAATGCGATCGGTGTCTACGACAGAAGCAATGAGTTAAGCAGGGTCGAGCTGTTCTCCGGACCACAAGGTGCCGGTGCTCAATCTCTCTTATCGATTAAGGCCGACGGCTCTGTATGGATTAATGGCAGCGATAACCTCGCAGGCATTGATTTCGCCGCTAACGCCTTCGGTTTCTACCTGGACGGTCCTGGTGGATTATTCTTCTCCGACAGTGATCTTAATCTCAATGGCGCCGACCAAATGGTGGCTTATCAAGGCACCGATACGGATATGATCGCGGTAGGCGGTAATATCGCCGGCCTTTGGACTGACAATGAGTTCGTCTTGGCCTGGGAAGATGTGAAAAACAGTGGTGACCAGGATTACAACGACCTCGTCTTCATCATTGAGTCCGTGATCCCGGTACCTGCCCCTGCCACCTTGGCACTGCTGGGCCTGGGCCTGATCGGTCTTGGATTCCGCGCTCGCCGCAAGGCAGCCTGAATCCCAGGTATCAAGCTCTAGCGAAAAACGCCACCTTCGGGTGGCGTTTTTTTTGCGCTAAGAAATAGCGAAAAACCCGTTTAACCTTCAGTTCTGAAGTTATCATCAACTGAACTTGTGACACCGCTCTGCGGTGTCACACATCCCGTGGCGCTCAGCGCCACCTCCACCTCGGTGGATTAGACTGGCTTTCTTGCACCACACCGCAGAGCGGTGTAGCGAGTCAAATACAAAATGATACGGAGTCTTGTAAACGGCATGACTATCGGAGCGGCATTCCATACCCTACCCCCCCGCCTTCAGCAGGGCAACGGCCAGTATCACAGATAAATCTGACCGCCTTCAAGGTGGTGGCTTTAACCTTTAACCGGGACTAATAAACTACCCCGCAGCACCACCAAAAGTAGGCGCCCTGAGGCGAAAGTAGGCGCTTGAGGCGAGTTGCGGGGAATTAAACCCACAGAGATTAAATGCGCGATTGCGGCGTTGCAAACCTTGGAAAGGGAGCAGCCATTCCCTGCGGTCTGCGCCTTGCATTCCTGCAGTAATTTTCAAAACTCCTGTCCTTATATATGCCGGTGAGCGGTAGCAAACCGCATCGATCGGGAACGGTGACCGCCTCAATGACCAACGTTCGACATCCAGTCCACGCGAACGGTGCGGTTCGCTACCGCTCACCAGCACCCTACACTAACGACCAAAACACCTTTCCATCACATCCCGCCTTCAACCTAGAGTAATCAGTTGACCGCTTCGAGGTAAGCCTAAGTGTATGGTCATCAACGAATTCACCCGAAAGCCAGACTTCACCTGCAGGGTGAGGACACTACGACCTGCCCAGCAGCTCTGAGTGCCCGCCTCGGCAATTGCTCCATGCATTGCCCTACCTTCTGCATCCATGCAGTCGTGACTATGCAAAAAACTCGTTAAGAACAAGGCCATTAACTCATTTTTTTTGCTACGCCAGACGAAATGATTACGCCCGCCGGTAGTCAGGTTTATAGCCTGTCGAGCAGTTGTTGGGCTTGCAGGCGCGAAGAAAACGATGGGTCTGTGCTGAGGGCACGCTTGAGAACCATCCGAGACTCGGCCGTTTTGCCTGACCGGGCCAGGGCTTCCGCCAGATGGTACTGTACATCCCCAACGTCAGGCATTTTCTCGGCAGCCTGTCGCAACAGCCCTAACGCGAGTTTTGTCTCGCCTTGCTGCAATCGAATCCATCCCAAGGTGTCAAGAACGGGACCATTGTCGGGACGTAACTCATAGGCCTTTACAGCAAATGGCAGCGCCTCCTTAGACTTTCCATCCTGGAAGAGAAGCCAGGCCAAATCGTTGAGTGCAGGCACGTATTCCGGTGCCCCTTGCAACAGGTGGCGATATTCCTTTATCGCATCTCCCTCCCTGCCTTCGGAGGAATAAACGACGGCCAGGGCATAGTGCGCAGTCACGTCACCCTCATGGGTTTTCAACCAGCCCGTCAACAGGTTTATGACGGCCACGTTACCTTGACTGGCTTGCAAGGCAGCGACCTCTTTCAATAGGATCCGGGTTCCACTACCCAGTTCTCTTGCCTGGGCATAGGCACTGGCTGCCCTGGCGTTCTGTTTCTGGCTGGCATGAATATCACCTTCCAGTATGAAGCCTGCGGGCAATTTCGGATGCCGGCGTTTGATCTCTTCGGCACCACCTAAGGCATCTTCAATCCGCCCCGCTCTTACATCCAAGAGCACCAGTAGTGATGCCGCCTGGAGATGTTCAGGTCGCAGCTTCAGGGCCTGCTTCAGTGAGTTTCTTGCCGCGCCATCGTCATCGGCACGGAACTGCGCCACGCCCAAGGAATAGTAGCTCTGCGCATCCGGCGCCTCTTTCACGGCCTTTTCAAACGCACTCACGGCAGCACGGTAATCCTGCGAACCCATCTCAACCCGGCCAAGCGTCTTGAGTGCTAGCGGATTTCGGCTATCGATACCCACGGCCTCTCGCGCTATTTCCCGCGCACGGTCAAGCTTTCCCAAACGCAAATAATAGCGGCTAAGCACCAGGCGGGGCGCCATTGCCTTATTATCTGCAGCGCGGGCCTTCTCTAACCACGCCACAGCCTGCTCCCGGTCATTTTCGGCATCGGCCAACTGAGCCAGGGCCAGCAGCGCCGAGACGTCATTTTCGTTATGCTGGAGAATCCCATCCAGGCGTTCGCGTACACGATCAAGTTTCCCTTCCTGCACGTCAAATCGTGCCAGATTCAGGGCGGCGGAAGAGAAATTTGGATCAAGCTGCAAGGCCCTGGCAAAGGCATCCTTGGCCGGCCTGATGTCACCCTTTGCGCCCAATATGACGCCCAACAGATTCTGCGGATAAGCGCTACTGGGATTTGCCGTGACCAAGTCCTGCGCAACCAGTAACGCCTTGTCAAAATTCTTTTGCTTCAGATAGGTCAGGGCAAGCATGGACTGTTCCCGCCCCGGCGCCTTGCCAGACTCGACGGCCCGTTCCAGTTCTTCAATGGCCTGAGCGTCATTGCCTTCGGTCAAATAAAGCATGGCCAACTGTGCGCGCAAAGCGCTGTCACTTGGCTGTTCTGCAACCGCCTTTGTCAGATATTGCCGGCTGGCTTCCAGATCACCTTCTTGCAACGCTGCCTGCCCGGCCATGGCCAGCAAGCGTGCATTGCGGGGATGCTGGGCCATTGCAGGCTCAAGAATATCCAGCACCTCACTGGACTCGGCCTGACGCAGACGTATCTCCGCCAACATCATGCGTGCAGGCGTGAGCGAAGGTCTATCGGCAACGACACGCGCCAACTGCATTTCAGCCTGTTCCAGGTTACCCAGACTGAAATTGACACTACCCAGAAGAAACAAGCCTGGCAGAAAATCGGGAGCAATCTTGTTGGTTTGCAGCAGATAGTCCTGTGACGCTGCATAATCTTTCTCTTCATAGGCCAGCAATGCGGCCAGATAGCTGGAAACCGGGTGTTTCGGCGCCGCCTTGAGCAGGTAGTCCACATGCTCCTTCGCCGCAGCAAACTTGCCTTGGCTCAATAACATTCGAGTCAGGCTGGCACGGGCCTTGACACCTGTACGCGTGGTGATGGTCGTGGAAAGCAGCTCGATCGTTCGTTGATAGGCGGTCACTGCCTCTGCATCGGCCTTGTTGAGACGTGCCAAGTCGCCACTCAGTAACCATGCTTCAGCATTCTCGGGATCCACTTTTAAAAGCGTCTGTAGTGTATCTGCAGCGGCTTCGTTGTTTTTTGAAGCCAATGCAATGCGTGTCAGTCCCAGCAAGGCGCCCACTTCATCCGGGTTGTGTTTCAGGACTGAACGGAAGACTTCCTCGGCCTCGTCAATCTTGCCCAGTCCAAATAATGCGTCGCCCCGCAAGGTCTGAAGCCTCGGCTGAGAATCCAGCCCTCCATCGGCCAAGGTCACCAGCACCTCATCAAATTTTCTCTGCAACAACTTGACACGAATGTTGAGTTGCTCGATGTAAGCCCCGCTGACGCCAAGCCCCCGCGCCCTCTGTAGCTCCTTATCGGCCGCTGCGCCATCCCCTAACAGTACATAGAGATCAGCCAGAAGGAGCCGGGCCTCGGCATTCCTGGGGTTTTGTTGTAGCGCATTTTTCAGCTCGATCAGGCTAGCCTTGAAATCACCCTCGGACTGAAACTGCTTGGCCCGCTGGACATGCTCGGCATCGCTGACCTCCGTCTTCCCACAAGCCGTGACGAACATTCCCAGCAAGAGCATCAATGGTACATATCTGACAAACGTCTTCATTCAATTTTCCTTTGAATTCTTTGACATGGGTGGCATCCCCCAAGTAGGTCAAATTTTACTTAGCAGCTTCCGGGCCTCATCGGCCCCGGAGAAGCTGTCATCCATTTCCAGCGCCCTCTTCAGCTCTGCCTTAGCCCTGGATTTTTGATTCGCTCGATACAAAGCAACACCGAGATGATAGCGGATCTCTGCCAGATGCGGGGCCTTGGCGACGGCCTGTTCCAGTAACGTCAAACCTCGCTGCACATCCCCCCCGCTTACCAGCAACCAGCCAAGGGTATCGGCGATGGCCGGGATTTCCGGCGCCAGTTTATATGCCCGCTCAGCATATTCGACGGCATCGGCCCGGCCCAACTGCTGGGCCGACCAGGCGAGATTATTAAGGACTACGACATCGTTGGGGCGTTCAGCCAGGAGTTTTTGATACTGCGTCACCGCACTCTGCAGATTGCCTACTTCCTGCAGGGCGCTGGCATAGACCGCGCGTACGGCAAGATCGTCGGGATGCTTCTTCAGCCATGTCTCCAGCAATGCATGAGAGTCAGTTTTTCCGGCCTTCTTTTGCGCCGAATACAAGGCCACCACCAAGCGCGAGGACTCGACCTTTTTCAATCCATTTTCATAGACCTTGGCGGCCGCTGCAGGCTTTCCGGTCTGCATCAGAACATCCCCTTCCAGGCGATAGCCGACGGCATCATCGGGCCGCTGCTGCTGAATCTTTCGGGCGATGCGCAAGGCGGTATCGGAATTTTTTTCCTGCACTTCCAGGCGTGCCAGGGCAAGCTGGGCTGCCAGGTGATCCTCGCCAATGGCCAGTGTCTTCTCGAAGTATTGCCTGGCCTCCTTTGGCTGCTCCAGGGCCGTGCGAGCCACCCCGAGCAGGTACAGCGGTTGCGGCGAATCTGGACTGACACGCTGCAGGGCCTCGAAAGTGGCCAGCGCGGCATGGTAATCCTTGTTTTCCATCTGCGACAGGCCCAGTGCATTGAGCACCCGCGGATTATCCGGGTGCTGGGCCTTCATTTCTCGTGCGATACTGACGGCACGCAGTGGCTGCTTACGCTGGTTGTAATAGCGCACCAGGGCCAGCCCCGGCTGGATCGCGCCATCATTGCTCTCCCAGGCCTTCTGCAGATATTTTAACGCCTCTTTTTCCTGCCCCTGCCGGGTGGCCAGGCGGGCCAGCGACATCAAGGCACCCAGATGGGATGGCTGTTGCTTGAGTATGGCCAGGTAAGCCTGCTTGGCCTCATCCAGCTTATCCTCCCGCTCGAACAAGCGCCCGAGATTCATACGCGCAGGCAGGAAATGGGCATCCTTGTCCAAGGCCTTGTTGAACTCGGCGCGGGCCTCGTCCACCTTGCCCTGACCCAGATAAGCGGCACCGGCCAGATTGTGAGGCAGTGGGCTGTCGGGGTTCTTTTCGGCAAAGGTTTTTGTCTGTTTCAGGGCCAGGTCGAAATCCTGCTTGCGCAGATGCACCAAGGTCAGCATGAGTTCGGCCTGAAAGACATTCTTGCCCAGATCGACGGCCGTCTCCAACTCTTTGACCGCCTGGGAGGTCTCACCACTGGCGAGATGCCCCAGCGCCAGCTGGGTGCGCACACCCGCCGCCTGCGGATCCAGTTCGGCGGCACGTTCAAGGTACTTGGTGCCTTCAGAATTCTGCCCCTCACGCAGATAGGCCGTGCCCAGCAGGGCGAGGAGCTGGGCATCATCAGCCGCCTTTTCCCGGGCCTGTTGCAGAATTTTGATGGCTTTCTTGCCCTGCCCCAGTTGCAGCTGGGTGGTCGCCAGCAGTTTGACGGCAGCAATGTTGCCCGGCTGCGCATTCACCACGCGTGACAGGGCCTGCTCGGCCTGCTCGTAGCGCCCCTTGGAAAAGTCGATCGCCCCCATCACCTGCAGGCTGGGCAGGTGATCCGGCACGTTGCGTAATACCACCTGCAGGGCCTCCGCGGCACCGTCCGGGTCGCCGTTGCGATACAGTCCGACCGCGCGCAGGTAATTGGCCAATGGGTGACCAGGACTCAGTTTCAGTACTTGATCGATAGCCTTGTTGGCCTTTTCCGTATTACCCAGGGCCAGGTTCACCCTGGCACTACCGAGCAAGGCGGTAGGATTCAGGGACTGCAGGGACAGAGCCTTGTCAAAATGGGCATCGGCAGCGACCAAGTCGCCCTTCTGCCGGGCTATTTCACCCTTGATGGCCCAAGCCTCACTGCTCTTCGGATTGAGGGCCAGCGCCTTGTCCGCCTGCTCGGTGGCCTTGTCCAGCTGCTGTTTGATGGCGGCCAGACGGCCCAGCCCCAGCAAGGCATCAACAGCCTCCGGATTCAAGTCAAGCGCCCCGAGGAAGGCCTTCTCAGCCTCTTCCGGTTGATTTTTCTGCATATAGGCGTTGGCATGGACGACGAGAATATCGGCCTTGACCGTCGGCGAAAAACCGTCTTCCAGTTGAACCTTTTCCAGCGCTTCATCCTCCTTGCCCTGCATGAGGTAAGCCCGGCCCAGTGATCCGGCCAGCTTGTCCATGCTGACACCCAGACTACGCGCACGCTCGAGTTCCTTTTCTGCCCCTGCTCCATCACCACGCAGCAGATAGGCCTCGCCCAAAGTCTGACGTGCCGTCTTGTTTTTGGGATCCTGCTTGAGGGCATTCTTTAACTGAATAACCGCCGCTCCCAGCTCACCCTTTTTCAGGTAGGCCTGGCCTTCGGCCAGATATTCCGCGCTACTCTCGGCCCATACCAGGACGGGCTGGATCATCAGGCAGACGGCCAGCAGCACACCCTTCCAGGTCAAATTTTGACTCCTGCCATGCATCATCGGTTTATTCCTTTCATCGGGAAAACAGAAAAACTCTTCCCCAGCAGGTGGCCTTCCAGACACCTTACTTGAGGCCATATTTGTTCAACAAATCATACAGGGTGGGGCGACTGACACTGAGTAGTTCGGCGGCCTGGGTCACGTTATTGCCAG